>JAEWHB010000010.1 GCA_023388015.1 Bacteroidota bacterium | reverse complement strand
ATTCAATGAGCAAAGAAGATTACAACAATTTGAAAGACGGCTTATATGCCCAGATGGAAACCAATATGGGAAATATGACCATCGAATTATTTGAAGAAGACGCTCCGCTGACGGTGGCCAACTTTGTGGGACTTGCCGAAGGAACAAAAGAAAACAAAGCAAAACCTTTGGGGACGCCTTATTACGACGGAATTGTATTTCACCGCGTGATCAAAGATTTCATGATTCAAGGTGGTGATCCCGACGGAAAAGGAACCGGTGGACCGGGTTATAACTTCGAAGATGAATTTTATTCCGATAGAAAACACGATAAAAAAGGAATTCTTTCTATGGCGAATGCCGGACCCGGCACAAACGGAAGCCAGTTTTTCATTACCGAAGTTCCAACGCCTTGGCTAGATGGTCGACACACCATTTTTGGACAAGTTATCGACGGACTGGATGTAATTGACAGCATTGCGAATGTGAAAAAAGGAGCGCAGGATCGTCCGGTGGATGATGTAATGATCAATCATGTTCACATCATCAAGAAAGGTGATAAGTATAAAAATTACGACGGCGGAAAAGCTTTTGAACAAGCAAAACTCAATGTAGAAGAAAAAAAGAAAGAAGCCCGTGCTAAATTTGAATTGGAAGTTCAACGCCAAAAAGATTTGACAGCCAAAGCTTCCAAAACCGAATCCGGTTTGATGTATTTTGTGGAGAAAGAAGGAACTGGGGCTGTTCCGGCGCATGGTGAAGAAGTGAAAGTTCATTACACACTTCGTTTAAATGACGGAGAAGTTTTGGATTCATCACACGATAGAAATCAACCTTTGTCGGCAGAAGTTGGCGTAACAGGTTTGATTCAAGGTTGGATGGAAGCCCTGACGATGTTTAAAAAGGGATCCAAAGTATTTTTGATCATTCCGCCTGAATTGGGTTATGGTCCGCAAGGAGCCGGAGGAGTAATTCCCCCGAATGCTACTTTGTATTTCGATATGGAAATTCTGGATTAATTAGAGAATTAACGATATTCATAACCTGTCAGATTACTGAGTCTGACAGGTTTTTTGTTTTCAATCCTTATATTTGTCTGAAATGAAAATATCCGAAATCACAAAAGAACTCGAAAAATTGGCACCGCTTGCTTATGCGGAAGGTTTTGACAACGTCGGACTTTTGGTGGGAAATCCAAATGCAGAAATAACTAAAATTCTCGTTACGCTCGATACCCTGGAATCCGTGGTGGACGAAGCCATTGAAAAAGGCACAAATCTGATTGTCAGTTTTCATCCGATTATTTTTTCGGGGCTGAAAAAACTGACCGGAAAATCTTATGTGGAAAGAGTTGCCCAAAAAGCCATCAAGCACGACATCAATATTTATGCGACACATACGGCTTTGGATAATTCTCAATTTGGCGTGAATCATCAGATTTCCAAACAATTAAATCTGCACAACACCAAAATTTTAATTCCTCAAAAAGATAGTTTGCGTCATTTGGTAACGTATGTTCCACTCGAAGCTGCCGAAAAAGTTAGGAATGCTTTGTTTGAAGCAGGCGCTGGGTTCATCGGGAATTATGACAATTGCAGTTTCAATTTAAAAGGAACCGGAACTTATCGGCCGGTGGAGGGAGCCAATCCTTACAAAGGCGAAATCGGGAAAACCGAATTTTCAGAAGAAGAAAGAATCAGCATTGTTTTCAATAAACATCGGGAAAATGAGATTTTCCGAGCGTTGAGAAAAGCGCATCCGTACGAGGAAATTGCGTATGAATTGTTCCAATTGGAAAATACCAATCAAAATATCGGGATGGGAATGATCGGCGAATTGGAAAACGAAATGGACGAAGCAGAATTTCTAAACTATTTGAAAGAAAAAATGCAAACCCAATGCATTCGCCATTCTAAATTATTAAATAAAAAAATTAAAAAAATCGCTGTTTTAGGTGGTTCTGGGAGTTTTGCTATTTCAAATGCTAAACAAAACGGAGCCGATGTTTTCATAACGGCGGACTTCAAATACCACGATTTTTTTCAGGCAGAAAATCAAATTTTATTGGCAGATATCGGGCATTATGAATCCGAACAATTCACAAAAGAATTATTAACTGCTTATCTATCAGAAAAATTTCCTAATTTTGCAGTCCTAAAATCAGAGATTAATACGAATCCTGTTCATTACATTTAAGATATGGCAAAAAAAGATCAGCAAAAAGAAATGAGCGTCGAAGAAAAATTGCGCGCATTGTATGATTTACAGTTAATTGACTCACGTTTGGACGAAATCCGCAACACCCGTGGCGAATTGCCATTGGAGGTTGAAGATTTGAGTGACGATGTGGCTCAGATGGAAACCCGAATCCAGAAAATTGATGATGAAATCAAGGAACTGGACGGTGAAATCAAATTGAAAAAGGAAGCCATCAAAAATTCCGAAGCTTTGATTAAAAAATATGCCAAACAGCAGGACAACGTGCGTAACAATCGCGAGTTTGACTCTTTGGCAAAAGAAGTTGAATATCAGGAGCTTGAAATTCAATTGTCCGAAAAAAGAATCAAAGAATTCAATGTAAAAATTGAACATAAAAAGCAAATTCAGGAAGAAATCAATACCAAATTGGATTCAATGAAATCGCATTTGGAACATAAAAAATCTGAATTGGATGCGATCATCAAAGAAACAGAGAAGGAAGAAGAGTTTTTGGTTAAAAAGTCTGAAGAATTTTCTGGAGCATTGGAAGAAAGACTTTTCAATGCGTACAAAAGAATTCGTACCAATATGAAAAACGGATTGGCAGTGGTGCCGGTTAACCGCAACGCATCTGTCGGTTCTTTCTTTACGATTCCACCACAAAGACAGATGGACATTGCGCAACGTAAGAAAATTATTTCTGACGAACACAGTGGCCGAATTCTGGTTGATGCTGAGTTAGCAGAAGAAGAAAAAGAAAAAATTGATGCACTTTTGAAATAAATAATTCAAAGCCGCAAAAAATAGTAAACCGTCTCATTTCAAAATGGGACGGTTTTTTTTAGGGTTGTAATTCTGATTATAAAGAATAAAAAACTTTAGAATTCATCGGGAAGAAAAAATTACCGACGGCGCTTTCCTCCCGATTTTTTATTCGGATTTGATTTTCCTATTCGCGGTTGAGAAGTTTTCTTTTTATAGGTTTTCTTGAAAGAAACTTCTTTCACAGTTTCTTTTTTAGGCTTTTTCTTTTTGGGTTTTTGGCTTTGCTTTTCTTCAATATTTTTTTCAGAATTTTCAGTCAAAAATTTAAGTTCAGCCAGTTCTTCCGGTGTCAAATCACGGTGTTGTCCAACACCAACGTTGAGCGTTAGATTCATTATTCGTACACGCTCCAATCGGGTGACATTGTAGCCGAAATATTCGCACATCCGCCGAATCTGACGATTGAGACCCTGAATTAAAATAATCCGAAAAACGTTTGAACTTATTTTTTCTACTTTGCATTTCTTGGTAACTACGCCCAAAATCGGAACTCCTTTTTGCATTCGTTCACAAAAATCATCGGTGATGGGTTTATCAACCGTAACGATGTATTCTTTTTCGTGGTTGTTTCCTGCGCGAAGAATTTTATTTACGATATCGCCGTCGCTGGTAAGGAGAATCAAGCCTTGTGAATCTTTATCCAATCGACCTACCGGAAAAATGCGTTGACCTAAGGAAAGAAAATCAACGATGTTATCGGGATCCGAAGAATCGGTTGTACAAGTAATCCCGACAGGTTTGTTGAGCATGATGTAAGCTGCCATCTCTTTGTCTTTGGGCTCGATTTCAACATCATTAACGAAAACTTTATCGGATAATTTTATGTGCTGACCTACTTTTGCAGTACGACCATTGACCGAAACCTGGCGGTTTTCGATGTATTGATCGGCTTCGCGTCTTGAACAAAAACCACTGTCGCTAATAAATTTATTCAGTCGAATTGTATCCTTTTCCTCCATGAAAACAAAGGTAGTTGTTTTGTGGATGTACAAAGAAATTTCGTTGACAAACGAATAAAGGATTATTTTAAAAAAGAAAACCGTCCCATTTCAAAATGGGACGGTTTTTTATGCTTGTAAACGCTAAAATTTGATTGAAAATCTTCTTAGATGTCATCAAAATCAACATCTGTAAAAGATTCTGTGGTTGATTTCGGGATATCTGCAGTTGAAACTTCAGATTCTGAATAACTGTCATAATCTTTCTGATGACGTTCAGAAATCACTTCTTCACCGCGTTCATCAACTACGTAAGAGGTGATTTCGTCCAAAATATTTTTGAAATTGCCAAAATCCTCCTTGTAAAGATAAATCTTGTGTTTTTTGTAGAAAAAAGAACCGTCCTCATTCGTGTTCTTTTTACTTTCCGTGATGGTAAGATAATAGTCACCAGCCCGTGTTTCCCTTACATCAAAAAAATAAGTCCTTCTGCCTGCTCTCAGAACTTTGGAATATATTCCATCTGGTTCAGACCTTTCGAAATTTTCATTTTCACTCATCATGCGTAAAATTAAGAAGTGTTAATACTTTGCTAACAAATCTATAAAAATTTCTTTAAAATTGAAATTTATCTTAATAAAATCAATTTCATAGAGCGAAAGTAATAATTTGAGAATTTAATCTTGTTCGACCAATTGCTTTTTGATGAGTGAAAAATAGGCGCCTTCTTTTGCTACAAGTTCTGAATGTGTGCCGTATTCTACGATTTCGCCTTCGTCAAGTACCAAAATGTGATCTGCATTTTTGGCCGAAGAAATACGGTGTGTAACGATAAAAGTGGTTTTCTGATTGAGTTCGCTCTGAAGATTTTTCAGGATTTCTTCTTCGGTTTCGGTATCAACGGCCGATAAACTATCGTCAAAAACCAAAATTTCCGGGTCTTTGATTAGTGCGCGAGCGATGGAAATTCTTTGTTTTTGTCCGCCTGAAAGCGTTACACCACGTTCGCCCAAAATCGTTTCATATCGCTCTTTAAATCCTTCGATGTTTTTGTGAACAGCAGCTTTTTTGGCATATTTTTTAACGGCTTCGGAATCCTTTTCATCTGAAGCGCCAAATAAAATATTGTGTTGAATGGTATCGGAAAATAAAAATGCTTCCTGTGGCACAAAACCAATGGCTTCGCGAAGCGAATTCAGATTTAATTCCTCGTAAGGAATTCCGTCAATCAGAATCTGTCCGGAACTGGGTTGTAAAAGTCTCGCTAACAATAAGACAATGGTAGATTTTCCCGAACCGGTTTTACCCATAATCGCCAATGATTTTCCTTTTTCAACCGTAAAAGAAACATTTTTCAAGGCCTGAATTCCGGTGTTTTTGTAGGTGTAACTTACATTTTTAAATTCGATTTTACCCGAAACCGGTGTTTCTTGCGCAACCAGATTTTCAATTTCCGGTTTTTGTTTCAGGAATTCGTTGATGCGCGCCATGGATGCTTCGGCTCTTTGCACCAACATCGTTACCCAGCCCAAACTTGTAAAAGGCCAAATCAGCATATTCAGGTACATGAAATATTGTGCGATAACTCCAATATTTAATTTGCCTTCATAATAACGAACGCCACCCATGTACAAAATCAGCAGGTTACTGATTCCGACAATTAAAACCATCAAAGGGAAAAAATAAGCTTCGGTTTGAGCAAGTGAAAGTGCTTTTTTCTCGTAATCGCCGGCTTCTTTTTCATAATTTTCCATCGTGGAATTTTCCGTATTGAAAGATTTTATGACCCGGATTCCTGAAAATGTATCCTGAACAATTGATGAAATTTCCGATTGTTGTTTCTGAACAGATATACTTTTTTTATTGATGGTCGAAGCGACTTTGTAAATCAAAAAGGAAAGAATCGGCAAAGGACCCAACGTATAAAGTGTGAGCATCGGGTCGATGTTGATCATAAAGGCCAGAATGATGGCGGCGCGCGAAATCAGATCCATCGGATACATAATTCCCGGCCCGAGGTATTGTCGTACAAAAGCCACATCTTCTGTGATGCGGTTCATCAAATCACCGGTTTTGTTTTGCTTATAAAAGGAAAGGGAAAGTTTTTGGTAATGCGAATAAATATCGTTTTTCAAATCGTATTCGATATGTCTTGAAGTCGCTATGATCATCAGCCGAACCCCAATTAAAAACAAGCCAGCAACTATTTTTAGGCCTATAAAAAGCAAAGCGGCTTTCATCAGTCCGTTTTTAACTTCGGAAAGATTATTCATATCTCCCGACTGAAATTGCACCAATAGGGATTCTATGTCGTTTATCGCACTTCCGACATAATTAATGGAAAGCACCGAAACGAAGTTTGACAGGATGATCATAACGAATCCTGCCAGCAGTTCCCAACGGTATTTCCAGAGAAATTTATTTAGCGATAGTAATTCTTTCACTGCGCAAAGTTACGTCTTTTTGATTACCTTTGCGGTCGCTAAAGCAGAATTAACGCAATTGAAATATCACAAATTCAGCGAAAGTTTTGCATTGAAAAATTAAGAGAACAAAATATGCTGGGAAGAAGACAACTTCGTGAGAAAGCTATGCAGGCCGTTTATGCCTGGAAGATGGCGGGAGAAGATTCCGATCAAAGGACAATTGAGAAGAATATGTTGAAAGGAGTTGATGAGATTTATGATTTGTACATTTATTTGTTGAATCTTCTGAACTTTCAGAAAACGATTGCAGAAAATAAAATCGAACTCGCCAAAAACAAAAATTTTCCCACTGCACAGGATTTGAATCCCAATCTGAAGTTTGTGGATAATCCGATGTTCAGAATTCTGGATGAAAACGAAGAGCTAAATACTTATACTTCCAAAAATAAACAACTTTCTTGGGATTTATTGGATACTTATCCGAATTCTATTTTCAAAGAAATTATTGCCAGCGAAGGATATTCGGAATATATGAAAAGCGATAGAAATTCATTTGATGCTGATAAAGCATTTATAATGGATGTCTATGAAAAAATCATCGCACCAAATGAAAACCTTCATGACTGGTTGGAGGAGAGGAATTTACATTGGGCCGACGATTTGCACATCGGGAATTCCATGGTGATGACCACTTTGAAATCATTCGTTCCCAAAAGTACCGGAAAAATTAAATTGTTCAAAGTTTACAAAGATGACGAAGACCGTGAATTCATCGTTGATTTGTTCCGTAAGACAATTCGGTACAGTGAAGATACACGCAAAATGATTGAAGAAAAGGCCACCAATTGGGAATTGGACCGGATTGCAACGGTGGACTTGGTTTTGATGCAAATGGCGTTGACTGAATTTCATTATTTTCCCAATATTCCACCAAAAGTTACGTTGAACGAATACATTGACTTATCCAAAATATTCTCAACCGAGAAAAGTAAAGTTTTTGTAAACGGAATTCTAGATCGTTCTTT
The DNA here is from genome assembly GCA_023388015.1 of Bacteroidota bacterium. GTDB lineage: Bacteria > Bacteroidota > Bacteroidia > Flavobacteriales > Weeksellaceae > Moheibacter. Next base: position 5,470 of record JAEWHB010000010.1, on the reverse strand, counting down.
AAAAGAATTAAAAGGCATTTAATCCATAATTTAAGATTAATTTAAGGTCGTAAATCAAATACTTTTAGTAATTTTATGGGCTTTAAATCAAAACAATAAAAAATAGCAAAAGATGAAGAATACAATTTTTGCTGCCGGTATTTTGGCAGTTTTTACTTTGGTTTCCTGCGAAAAGGAAAAAGCGTCTAACCTTTTTACCGATGCTGAAAAGCAACAACAAGCAGAAGCAGTGGTAGATCCGGCAAACGCTGCAGTTTTGACTTTTGAGTCAGAATCATATGATTTCGGAAATCTTCCTACCGGTGCAAAAGTGGATCACTATTTCAAATTTACAAATACAGGTAAATCACCACTTATCATCAAAGATGCAAAAGGTTCATGCGGATGTACCGTTCCGGAATTTCCAAAAACACCTATCGCACCGGGCGTGACAGATTCTATGAAAATTACTTATGATGCAGGAACTCAGGCCGGAAGACAGCAGAAAACTGTTACTTTGACAACCAATACGGTAAAAGGAAAAGAAATGGTAACTTTCATGGCAACACTTCCCAACAACGCTGCAAATAATAACGCTGTAAATCCATTGTCAGGAAATTAATTATAAAGAATGAATAATTTAGCATATATATTATTACAGGCAGATCCTGGAGCCGGGGGAGGATGGTCAACTTTGATGCTTTTTGGAGGAATGTTCATCATCATGTATTTTTTGATGATTCGTCCCAATATGCGCAAGCAAAAACAGGAAAAAAAGTACCAAGAAGAATTGAAACGTGGTGACTGGGTGGTAACTTCTTCAGGAATTCACGGGAAAGTTTTTGAGTTGACCAACGAAACGGTAGTCTTGGAAACAGGAGCAGGGAAAATCAAATTTGAACGGGCGGCAATTTCAAAAGAAATGAGTTCAGCGCGTTATTCTGCCGGAGCCGAGAAAAAAGATTAAATAAAATCAATATTTTAAAGCCGGAGTCTTGACTTCGGCTTTTTTTTGGATTAAAATGAATAATTTTAACATTTCAAATTAATAATCGATCTTAGATTAATATGAAAATAGTCGGACTTACAGGCGGAATCGGTTCAGGAAAAACCACGATTGGTAAATGGTTCCTTGAAAAGGGAATTCCTGTATATAATTCCGACAATGAAGCCAAAAATTTGATCAACGAAGATCCACAAATCGTGAAAAGTTTAACAGGGTTGTTTGGGGACGAAACCTATCAAGGTGGAACGTATAATTCAAAATTTGTGGCTTCTAAAGTGTTTAATGACAAAGAATTATTGGAAAAATTAAACGAGATTGTTCATCCGGCAGTTTTTCGGCATTTTGACAATTGGGTTAAAAATCAGACTACTTCCTTTGTGGTAAAAGAAGCGGCTATCTTGTTTGAAAGCGGTTCCTACAAAGACTGTGACAGCATTATTTCCGTAGTTGCCGACGAAGAAATCCGAATTCAGCGTGTCGCGGGACGTGACGGTTCAGATTCTGAAGAAATTCGTAAGCGAATGAATAACCAATGGAAAGATGAACATCGGATTGAATTGTCGGATTATATAATTTATAATAATTCAGATTTGAATGATTTGAAGAAAGAATTTAACCAAGTTTATAAGAAATTGTTAAAGCAATTTCAATCAAGTTAATTCAATGTTAAAGCTGATTTTAACAAATTCCTAAATGCTATGTTTGTACTAAGAAATCTATGAAAAAAGGATTCAATAAAATTTTAATTATACTGATGAGCGTTGCCCTCATCGGACTCATCATCATTCAGTTTTACTGGACGCAAAAAGTTTTTGTTTCGCATACAGATGAATTTAACGGACGTGTTTACCAGGCGCTGAATGCTACTGTGGAAGAGGTCAATAAACAAGAGCTTTCGCAATACTATAAAAGATTTGAAACTGTTCATAATGATCTGAAGGCTTCGACCGACAAACCGCAGGTGATGTCTTCACAGCTTATTCAGGATTCAGCCGGAACGACTTATATCACTTTGACACGTTATATTCTGGAACGTTCTGTAGTGCCTTTGTCCGAAGAATACAATGACAGCCTGATCAGTGCCAATTTATATTCGCAGGAAAAAGTTGTCCGTATTCCCAAAGATTCGGGAGCAAATATGATTCAGAATCTAAGTCTGGATACCGAAGAAAATTTCAAGAATTCGACTTACACAATCGAAAGGCTTGCAAGACTGGATGCGGGAAACCGACCATTAGCTCAAAGGCTTGATATAAAAATTCTCGATTCGATTTTCACCAAACAATTACGCCAGCGAGGCGTGCAGTCACATCCGCAATTAGGTGTAATAAAAGCCGATTCCACTGCAACGGAAGTAGCGACTTCTGAATTTGATATTAATGACCGTGAATATACGATTCCGGTTTTTTATGATAACCACGACAAACCGCAATACCTGCTTACAACTTATTTCCCGGACAAACAATTGTCAATTCTCGGGCCGATTATTCCCATTGTGATGCTGACGATTATTTTTACGATTATCATCATTTCGGTTTTTTCATTGGCGATTTATTATATGCAGCTGCAAAGAAAAATTTCTGAAATCAAAACAGATTTCATCAATAATATGACGCACGAATTCAAAACGCCTCTTGCGACAATTAATATTGCGTCTGATGCTTTGAAAAATGATAAAATCATATCAGACCACGACCGGATTCGCTACTATGCAGATTTGATCAAGCAGGAAAATAAAAGAATGAATGCCCAAGTGGAAATGGTGTTGCGGATGGCAAAGTTGGAGCGAAATCAGGTTGATATAAATCTTCAGGAAGTGAATATCAACGATTTAGTTCGGAAAAGCGTGTCAACCATGCGTTTTATCGTGGATAATTTGAATGGCACTATTTTTGAAGAATACCAAGCGAGTCGCTCATTGGTGGAAGGCGATGCCTTTCATCTTGAAAACACGATCAACAATATTTTGGACAATGCTCGAAAGTATTCCAAAGAAAATCCACAGATTTTTGTCAAAACGTACAACGAAGAAGGAAACATAATAATTGAAGTACGTGACGAGGGAATAGGAATGTCCAAAACGGTTTTGAAAAAAATATTTGACCAGTTTTACCGGGAAGAAACCGGCAATGTGCACAATGTAAAGGGACACGGATTGGGACTGGCATATGTTAGAAAAATAATTGAATTACACAAAGGGCAGGTGTATGCAGAAAGCGAGACCGGTAAAGGAAGTGCTTTTTATATCAAACTGCCACTTAAATAATTGAGAACATGAACGATAAGCAAAAACTACTTTTAGTTGAAGACGATCCGAGTTTCGGAGCTGTTTTGAAAGATTATCTTGCTATAAATGATTTTGATGTAACCCATGCGGTGGATGGAGAAGATGGTTTGTCAAAATATAAATCCGGCGAATATGATTTGTGTATCCTCGACGTGATGATGCCCAAAAAAGACGGATTTACATTGGGGAAAGAGATCAAGGAACTCAAAAGCGAGCAACCTATTATTTTCCTTACCGCCAAAAATATGCGGGAAGATGTATTGAACGGATACAAAATAGGGGCGGATGATTATATCACAAAACCTTTTGATTCTGAAATCTTGCTTCACAAAATCAGAGCCGTACTGCAAAGACATTCGGCCGATGAAGAGAAATTTGAACAAGACGAATTCAAAATCGGAAAGTTTCATTTCAATGCCAAACTTCGCCAATTGCAGATTGGAAGTACATCTCATAAACTTTCTCCAAAAGAAAGTGAATTGTTGAGATTATTAGCGGTTTACCGCAATGATCTGATGCCGAGAGAAGTTGCATTAACTAGAATCTGGCACGATGATAACTACTTTACGTCCAGAAGTATGGACGTTTACATTGCCAAACTGAGAAAATATTTAAAAGACGATCCCAACGTGGAAATTGTCAATATTCATGGAGAAGGGTTTAGGTTGCTGATATCTGAATAATTTTCACTAAAAATTGATCGTTTTGAATCCCTTTTCGTTTTTCGGAAAGGGATTTTTTATTGTAGTATTTTAGTCGGGCTAAATTCTTTAAGAGAAATTAATTTCGTAAATTAGTAAATCCAAAACACGCAAAAATGACTTACGAAGAAAATGAAGTATTGAGGCGCTTGCCGGAACACTTAAGACAATTCATAAATAACCAACATTACGAATCCTATACGTCCATTGATCAAGCGGTATGGCGGTATGTGATGCGTAAAAATGTGGATTATTTAAAAAAAGTGGCACACGGCAGTTATGTAGAGGGACTTCAAAAAACAGGAATTTCTACCGAAACCATTCCGAGCATGTACGGAATGAACCGGATTTTAAAAGATATTGGATGGGCAGCCGTGGCCGTGGACGGATTCATTCCACCAACGGCTTTCATGGAATTTCAGGCCTACAATGTATTGGTAATTGCCCAGGACATCCGACAAATTCAAAACATTGAATACACGCCTGCGCCCGATATCATCCATGAATCGGCAGGGCATGCGCCCATCATTGCCAATCCCGAATATGCTGAATACCTCAGACGTTTCGGAGAAATAGGGAGTAAGGCGATTTCCTCTTCGCTGGACCATGAAATGTACGAAGCCATTCGTCATTTGTCCATCGTCAAGGAAGACCGGGAAAGCGACCCCAAAGTTATAGATCGCGCCGAACAAAAAGTATTGGATTTACAGAATTCCATGACCGAATTATCGGAAATGGCGAAAATCAGAAACCTTCATTGGTGGACGGTTGAATACGGTCTTATCGGAACCGTTGAAAATCCTAAAATTTACGGGGCCGGATTGCTTTCGTCCATCGGAGAAAGTAAATGGTGCATGGGAAGCGAAGTGAAAAAGCTACCGTATGATATTTCGGCGGCCGATGTGAATTTTGATATCACACAACCACAACCGCAGTTATTTGTAACGCCCGATTTTGCACATCTGAATTTCGTTTTGGAACAATTTGCAACTCAAATGGGACTTCGCACCGGTGGAACCGAAGGCATCAAACAATTAATCGAATCCAAAAATCTGGGAACGATTGAGTACAACACCGGAATTCAGGTTTCGGGTGTGTTCAAACGCGTAATTACAGACAGCCACGACAATCCGGTTTATATCCAAACCGAAGGTCCGACGGCGCTTTCTTATCATGAAAAGGAACTGATTGGGCACGGAACGGTTTATCATTCGCACGGATTTGGTTCGCCGGTAGGCAAATTAAAAAATATCAATATCGCCATTGAAAATATGTCGCCTTATGATTTAGAAGCTTATAAAATCAGGGAAGGCGAAATGACCAAACTGGAATTTGAAGGCGGAATCACCGTGGAAGGCGAAGTCATCACCGGCGCCAGAAACCGAAAAGGAAAAGTGCTTTTGGTTTCATTTAAAAATTGTACGGTTAAGCATTATGATGAAATCCTTTTCCATCCGGATTGGGGCGTTTATGACATGGCCATCGGGAAATCTATCA
>JAEWHB010000099.1 GCA_023388015.1 Bacteroidota bacterium | reverse complement strand
GCGGAATTGTTCCCAATCCAAAACAAATCATGAAAACAGCGCCACCACCGATGCTCCCCATCGCCATGGAACCTGTCAGCGCCGCATAAACCGCTCCGCAAGGAAGCAATCCGTTTAAAAGTCCGGTGATATAAAGCGAAGAATAATTTTTTCGTCGGAGGAATTTCCCCAATCCCGATTTGATTTTGTACATAATCCGGGCAAAGGAATTCATACCTAAGTTTGCTGCGCCTAGATTTTTGGGCAAAACAGCTAGTAGGATCATCAGGATTCCCACGGCGATGCTCAATGGATTTTGAAGTCCGGCAAAGGAAATACTGTATCCGACTATTCCCAAAACAGCGCCCAGTAAACCATAAGTGGTAACGCGCCCCAACTGATAAGTAAGATTCCTTAAAGTAAAATCAAATTTGTTTTCGGGGTTTAGCCCGAGTGAAAAGGCAATCGGACCGCACATTCCCACACAATGCAGACTCGAAGCGAGCCCGAGCATCAATGCGATTATGAGGAGGGAGTTTTCCAATTCACCGTCTTTTTAAGTAGATAATCTTCTCCATTTTCTTTCCATCGCATGGAAACTTCATATTCACCGTCTTTTAACTTCGTAGCATGGATCAATTGCTCATTTCTCGAGTTCAGATTAATGGGTTGCAAAACATCTTCTTCACTATTATTGGAACGCAAAAAAAGGACTTCGCCACTTTGGGGTTCTTGATGAAAACGAATCAGATAACCGTTGGTTTGTTGAATGAGTTCCGGTTTCTGCGCTAAATCATTTGTACGTTTAGCGGCATTTATATCATCTTGGTAATGAACAGTTTTATCGTAATAATTATCTTCCACCATTTCGCCCATACTTCCTGCAAAAAACAGTAATGATGATATGAAAATCATAAAACAGCCCAATGCTATCATTATTCCATGCAGCCATGTAAATTTAAATTTCGCCATAATTCTTTCTAATAAGGAGCTGAAAAACTTGTTAAATATTCGTCGAGTAAATTCCCGTCTTCATCTACTGCAATCATCACAACCGGTTCTTTGTAGGAGCTGATGTCGTTCATGGGAATTCTTACTTCAACCACACCTTGTTGAACATTTCCTTTTGTAAGTTTTATGTCATTGGGTCCGTCAAGGATACGGATCGAGCCGTTTTCGTGTGATTGAATTTCAAATTTGATATCTAAATCTCCGTTGGTTTTGTTATAAAGTGTATATTGGTAAACGTTTGAAATATTCTGACCTTCGATTTTATAATTTCGTCCGGGAACGTGAAGGAATTTAACTTCCACATCATTTCTACTAAATAGGAACGCATTGATTGATAGAATCATTCCGATCAAAACGATGGTGTAAGCTAACATCCTTCCCGAGAATTTGAATTTTGTTCCTGTTTCAATATTCTCTTCCGAAGCATATCGAATAAGTCCTTTTGGTAGGTTAATCTTCTCCATTACTTCGTCACAAGCATCGATACAAGCGGTACAATTCACACATTCCAGCTGGGTTCCGTTTCTGATGTCGATTCCGGTAGGGCAAACTACTACACATTGTTTACAGTCAATACAATCGCCTTTTCCAACTGCATCCCTGTCTTCTCCCTTTCTGAATTTCGCTCGACCTGCGGTTGATTCTCCTCTTTTGAAATCGTAAGCGACAATGATGGTTTTTTTGTCAATCAAAACCCCTTGCAATCTCCCGTATGGGCAAACCAATGTACAGACTTGTTCTCTGAACCAAGCAAATATGAAATAGAAAAGTCCTGTAAAAATAATGAGTCCTATAAATGTACTCATATTGTTGGCAGGTCCTTCTTTTACCAAATCAAACAATGCATCTGAACCAATGATGTAAGCTAGAAATATATTGGCAATGAAAAAAGAAATCAGCGTAAAGACAGTCCATTTCAAAAGGCGCTTTCTGATTTTTTCTTCGTCCCAATCTTGTTTGGCGAGTTTCATCTGTTTGGGTCGGTCACCTTCAATCCAGTATTCAATTCTTCTGAAAACATGTTCCATGAATATGGTTTGAGGACAAATCCATCCGCAAAAAATTCTACCGTAAACTACTGTAAACAGTACGATGAAAACGATAGTTGTAATCATCCCTATAGCGAGCAAAAAGAAGTCGGAAGTAAAGAAAGGGAATCCGAAAATAATGAATTCTCCTTTGGGGATATTGAATAAGAATATGGGATTTCCGTTGGGTAATTTCACAAAAGGGGCCACGACCAGAAAGGCCAATAAAATATAGGCAACCCAAGTCCTGTAAACTGTAAATCTTCCTGATGGTTTTTTAGGAAACACCCACTTGCGTTTTCCTTTTCTATCCATTGTTACAATACTGGATCTAAACGCTTCTTCCTCTTCTGAAAGTTTAGCGAGATCCTGATCTTTGATTTGAGAATCGTCCATTTTCAATTTTTCGATCCCATTTCAAAATCAAAATGGGAATTAATTATTGTTCTGACCTGCTGTTGCAGAATCAGTCGTAACGTCCGGAGTTGGTGTGGTAGCAGGAATTTCCGGCTCTGATAGATTCATTGGAGGTTGTTCTCCACTTTGTGACCATTCGTTGATTAAATCCCCTTGTGGGGCTGCTCCTCCTTCATTTACACCAATTGTTGGTTCCTCCTGATTAAGATAGTAAACATAAGACGCAACCTTTTCAACCGCCAGCCCAGTCAGCTCACCTCTTTGTCCAAAGGCTCGCATCTGTGCATTAGTCGGGCTACCATTAAAGATTATGTCATATATATTATAGAAAAGACTGTCTTGTGTTTTGTTAATCCAATTGTCATCCGTTAAGTTCGGCCCTATACCTCCACCACCATCTGCTCTGTGACATGTTGCACAAATTGATTCAAATGTTTTCTTTCCTTCGGCTATTGCTTGGGCATCTAAATATTTATTTGTGGCTTCTGCCATGGTGATGTCATTCTCTTCAATCCATTTATCAACTCTGGCTTGTTCTTTAGTGTTGAATTCTTCATATTCAACTTCAGGATCCGCAAAATCTGTAAAGCTAAATGCTAACAAATAAACAACCATAAACACGATACCCATGTAAAACATAGCCAACCACCACTGCGGTAGTGCATTGTCAAGTTCTTTGATACCATCAAAACCATGATCAAGTATGATAGCTTCCTCCTCTTCATCTGATTGGCGTTCACGTCCACTTCTCAAAATATTTTTGAAATAATTTTGCTTGGACATTGCCAAGTAACTCTGCTGCTGTTCAGCTGGAAGTTTTTTGAATCGCTGACTTTCTACTACCTGATTGATAGCGTTGATAATAAGAATCATAATAAGAGCTATGACGATGATAGCCAATGAAATCCAATTTGAGATGGTATTTAAAAATTGGTTCCAGGTATTTGTGAAAAAGCCTAAAACTCCGGGCTCCATATCAAAATTAACTGGTGTAACCATCATTAACGTTCCGATTATGAAAATCATAACAGAGGGAATCAGAATATAACCTGGCGTACGTTGTCTCATAGTTCTTATATTTTTACTGTTCAAATCCATAGTATCTGATTTTTCTTATTTAGTCATTCTCGTCATCATCCAGCGGACGATTTGCGTCATCTTTATAGTATTCTTTTGGTCTTTTCCATATAAAATATATCAATCCCAGAAAGAAAATTACAAATAGCAGCAATGATAGTGTTTGCAGAATGCCTGCGTTTTCGTAATTGGTAAAAGCGTCTTTAAAATATTTTAACATAATTATTCATTTCCCACCCCTATAATGGATGTGGTTTCGGTTTGTTCCGTTGAAATATCTGTACCTAATCTTTGCAAATAGGCAATCAGTGCTGTAATCTCACGGTCTCTTAATGGCACAAACGCTTCTCCTTTTTCTTGGGCTTCACGCTCATATCTCTCTTTCAATTTAACATCTGCGTCAAAAATACTCTTTTCGATAGCTATAGCTTGTCTGTCCATAGATACAGTCATGCTGTCAAAATCTTCTTCTTCATAAGGAACGCCTAATTTCACCATTGTCTTCAATTTGGCATCCGTCAAACTGCGGTCAAGTTTATTGGTAATCAACCAAGGATATCTCGGCATAATGGAGCCCGGAGAAGTATCGCGCGGATCCCACATGTGTTTGTAATGCCATGCATCTGGGTTTCTTCCACCCTGACGGTGCAAATCCGGCCCCGAACGCTGTGACCCCCAAAGGAAGGGATGATGATAAACATACTCTCCCGGTTTGGAATATTCGCCGTAACGTTTTACTTCATCCCTGAACGGACGGATCATCTGCGTATGACAAGCATTACACCCTTCGCGTATGTACAAATCTCTACCTTCAAGTTCAAGAGGCGTATATGGTGTTACCGAAGCTATGGTCGGAACATTTGATTTCACAACTATCGTTGGAATGATTTCGACTGCGCCTCCAATGGCTACTGCTACGAAAGACAATACAGTCAATAAAGTAGGCATTCTTTCCAACCAAGTATGTGCTCCTTCTC
>JAEWHB010000087.1 GCA_023388015.1 Bacteroidota bacterium | reverse complement strand
CGCGAGGTGGAGCTGCGCTGACCATCCGAACGGTGGTCGATAAACCGATTAAATTCATCTCGACCGGTGAAAAAATGGAGGCGCTGGATATTTTTTATCCGGAACGTATGGCCGACCGTATTTTGGGGATGGGTGACGTAGTTTCCCTTGTGGAACGTGCCCAAGAACAATTTGACGAGGAAGAAGCCAAACGCCTTCAAAAGAAAATTGCCAAAAACTCTTTTGATTTTGAAGACTTTTTGAAACAAATCCAGCAAATCAAACGTATGGGGAATATGAAAGATTTGATGGGTATGATTCCCGGTGCAGGAAAAGCTTTGAAAGATGTCGAGATTGATGATGACGCATTCAAAGGTGTGGAAGCGATCATCCATTCAATGACTCCAAAAGAAAGGAAAAATCCAAATCTCATTGACGCAAGCCGCAAAAAAAGAATTGCATCAGGTTCAGGCACTTCTGTTCAGGAAGTGAACCAATTGCTGAAACAATTCTCCGAAATGGGCAAAATGATGAAGTTCATGCAATCACCGGGCGGAAAGCAAATGATGCAGATGATGGGGAAAAATGCTCCAAAAGCTTAGGTTGGTCAGGAATTGGACTTAATTTTTTATTAATTTTCCCGATTCAATCATTTTTCCATTTGCCACTATTTTATAAAAATACAACCCCGTTGGAAGATTGGAAATATTGATTTTGGTTGTAGCATTTGTTTCTAAAGCATAGGCTTGTATTTGTTTACCGTCGATATTTAGTACTACCAATTTTGTATTTAAATTATTTTCCCCTTCAACAAAAAGAAAATTTCTCACAGGATTTGGATAAATTTGAAAATTCACTTTCTCAACTTCATTCAAAGCCATTGTTCCAGTGCCTTCTGTTATAGTGTGTATTTGATTGGCATCCAATTCATTAAAATTCTCAATTAGTCCAGAAGGCCATTTGATTTGAATTTGTTGGATTTCAGTTGTATTATCCAATCCGAAATGCGTAGTCAAACTATTCTGGCTTGCATATCCGGAAGAAGCTTCGACTTTACGCGTTTGGGTAACCAAATTTCCATTGATCACCGCCGTAACCTTTACGATTGCACCAATTGCGGAACGGTTTGAGTTAGTTCCGATACATTTAATTTTCATCCAATTTTTTCCGGTTCCGGTATTTTTAAAAACTGAATTTGCCTGGGATTCATCTTGATTATTTGCCAAAATCACATCAAGCCATCCATCGTTATTATAATCTCCAAATGCTGCACTGTAAGTCCAACCTTGAAAATCAGCTAATTCACTTGAAAAGTCTTGTGTGAAATTTCCGTTTCCGTCATTCAGGAAAAGTGAGTTTGTGAAATGCGAATCATTGTAAGCGTTCAAAATCAGTAAATCCAAGTCTCCGTCGTTGTCCACATCCCCAAATGTTGCTCCGAATGAATTAATTCCGGGTGCTGCAATTTCCGTATTTAGGATTTCAGTAAACACACCATTTTCGTTGATAAACAACTGGTTAGCTTGTCCCCAATTTGTTATCACCAAATCAAAATCGCCGTCGTTGTCCACGTCTGCCCAAGAACTTCCCATAGAATTTCTAATTTGGGAGACAATTGCCAAATCGGTAATCTGGGTAAAATTATTCGCACCATCATTTCGGTAGAGGGTATTGGTATTATTCCCTTCATTTGTAACGAACAAATCTGAATCTCCATCGTTGTCATAATCCACCCAATCCACAGATCGTGAAGGCTTTACTTCGTTTGTGACAGCCAAATCAAATCGCTCCAAAAATGTGCCGTCTCCTTGGTTTTCAAAATATAGGTTGCGCAAAGAATAAGCACTATTGGTTATGTATAAATCCAGCAATTGGTCATTGTTCACATCGATCCAAGTGGCAGTTTCTGAGTACGTAAGATTTGGCGCAACTTCAGCTTCAAACACAAAAGAACCATCGCCATTGTTTCTGTAAAAGAAATTTCGTTTGGGTTGTCCGCCGGCGCCCCAAGTAGTTACATATCCGTCCAAGTCATAATCATTGTCCACATCGGCAAAACTCGCGCCTACAGCTCGAATGCTGTGCATTACGATGTCGTCATCTGTTACCGTAGTAAAGGTTCCGTCGCCATTATTGAGATACAACATATTGGTTTCCCCGGTAGAAAGTCCGTTTGTAAAAAAAATATCATCCCAACCATCATTGTTCACATCTATGAAATTGGCACTTCTTGAAGATGTTAAGCTTGTCGTGATATCTGGAAACGTCATTTCTTGAAAGGATTGACCGTTTAGATCCGTTAGCAGCATTACACTGAGAAAAAATACAATTGATTTCATTTGAATTTTATTTAGATTATGCCGTAAAATTCTTGCGAAATGATTCAGAGAATTTGAATTTGATACCAACCGCTCCTTATTTGAAACGAAACCTATTTATTCAAGTCAGCAAACAATGATATGAACTTCAGAAATCCATCCTAAATAAATTCTCGTTCAAGATTTATTGATTTCCTTTGTATAAATTATGATTTATGAATCGGATTCATTGGGTTCTGACACTTTTGGGAATTTTAGCGATTTCCACTCTCTTTCAAATGTTTACATTTAGTTATTTTGAAAAATATAATTATGAAATTATTGACTATTTCGTTACGCCTTTGGCTAGTTTAATCACAGGAATTCTATTGTTTTTTCTGCTGGTACTTCCCATTTTTGACAAAACGTCAAACCTATCAAATCTTCAAAGAATACTTATTTTGGGTGTATTGGGAATTGTTTATTCGATTGCATTTATCTTAATTTTACATCTTTTTCCGATTTTGTTTTATGAAAATCCCTCAGATTTCAAGAAGAGTGTATTTGGCTTTTTTGTGGCTGGTTTTCACAATGTTTTGAAAAATTATTTGTTCCAAATCGCCATTTTATTTGCGTTTGAATATCTTTCGAAAGAAACAAAATTTATCTTGTTGCAAAAAAATATGGAAGTCGAACTAAATCAAACAAAACTTAAACTATTAAAAAGCCGTTTACAACCTCATTTTTTATTTAATTCGATGAATAGTATCGTTTCCGAAATTGATTCTGAACCTCGGAAAGCGCAGGAAATGCTTATCAACCTGAGCGATATATTGCGCGAAACTTTGGAAAGCGATTTTCAGGAATCGGTAACACTTAGGGAAGAATTGGAAATATTGTTAAAATATCTTTCAATAGAAAAAGTACGATATGAAGACCAGTTGATTTTTGAGATAAATATTCCGGAAGATGAGATGAGACAGAAACTTCCCAAAATGATTTTGCAGCCTTTGGTGGAAAATGCCATAAAATATGGTTTTAACCAACTCAATAAATCTCTCCACATAATCATTGAATTTGATAAATCACAAAATTCCGTCTTGGTAAAAAACAATGGTTCCCCTCTACCTTCCCAAATTTCAATGGGAACGGGTTTGGAAAATGTAACGGAACGCTTGAAAATTTTTACGGGAAATGAAATTTCTTTCAAAATTTACCAAGAAGGAGAATGGATAATCAACAAACTTTACTTGAAATGAGCCTGATTAAAGTTTTAGCGATAGAAGACGAACTGCCGGCACTCAAAAGATTGGTAAAGATGATTGAAAATCATCCGAATCTGGTATTGGCCGAAACCGCAAGAAATGCCGCCGAAGCAGAAGAAAAAATACTGAAACTCCTTCCCGACTTAATTTTATTGGACATTCAACTGAAAGATACGACTGCGTTTGAGTTGCTTAGCAAAGTTAAAAAATCATTCACTGGGAAAATTATTTTTTGTACTGCCTATGACCAATACGCCTTGAAAGCTTTTGATGTCCAAGCAATTGACTATTTATTAAAACCTTATTCAGAAGAGCGTTTCAATGCTTCCATTGACCGGATTTTAGCTCAAAATACACAACCAGATTTCAAAAAATTATTTGAATTATTGGATGAAAAACAATCCGATTTAAAAACCATACGGATTTCGGAAGGAAACAAAAATTACTTTCTAAATAGTGATACTTTGTTGTACGTTATCGCAGACGGTTATTATTCTTATTTCATTTTAAATAATGACAAAAAGATGATAAGGATTTCATTAAAAAAACTGGAAGAAATTTTGCCCAATCAGTTTATAAGAATAAATAAATCGACTATCCTCAATAAAAACTTCATTTTGGAAATGGTTTTAAACAAGGCATCCTCCAAAGTCACGATGACCGACAGGAATGAGTTTGATGTTTCCGATAAATATATAGTTGATTTTCAAAGACAATTCAGTTGAATCATTCACTCGCCATTTCCAGCAACTTTTTAGTCGTATTTAGATTGCGGGCAGTTGCCACTACTTTGAGTTTGGATTCAATCAAATTGGTCGTGAGTTTGGACTGCCCTGCTCCGTTTGTGTAGTAAACAAATAGAACTTTGTCAGCCAACGACATTTGTTCGCCTTTCAATTCCATATTTTTCAAAATATTCCAATTTTCTTCCGAAGGAATTTCATCTAGAAAAACAAAATAATGCTGTTTGATATCAAGCGAATTATCTTTCAGAAATGGATTTATTTCCAATGCTTTACGAATTTCATCGGGAATGAGAATTTGAATCTGAACTTCAAATCCGAAGGTGTTTTCGATTGCTTTCCAAATTGATTCTTCAAGTTTTGGAATAGCTGTTTCATTCGTTTGAAAAACTATATTTCCACTTTGAATATAGGTTCTGACATTTTGAAATTCGAGGTTTTCAAACATCTTTTTCAGTTCGGCCATTTTGATGATTTTATAACCGCTCACATTAATTCCGCGAAGCAAAGCAATGTACGTATTCATTTAAGGATTTTCTTTTGTGATTTTCTTTGCGGTTTCCAAATAAACCGGCAAAGCCGCCGAACCGTACCATTCGTAAAGCTCCACCGCAAGCAAGCCTGAACTCACAGCCGGATCTGTGCTGACGAGCTTTTCAGCTTCTTCAATTGTTTTCACATCGAAGATAAAAATCCCACGGTAGCTTTTGTCATTTTTCCCGAGTGGCCCTGCCAGAATCATTTTATTTTCTTTGACCAATCGCTGAATATTGTCCATGTGTCCGCGAAAAAGTTCGTTTATTTTTTCTTTGTCTTCTATTTTTGCTTCGCCCGTTTTCAAAATGGCCAAAACATACATTTTCATTCCGTATTGATCCGCTTGTAAAGAGTCGGCAAGCGCCTGATCAAAGTCGGGATTTTGCGTTTGCGCAAAGGAGAAAGCTGAAAAACAAAGACTTATCATTAAAAGATTTAGAAATTTCATCACAGATAATTTATCCCAAATTTAATTCATTTTATAATTCCTTAAATATTATTTAAGACTTAGTATATTTG
>JAEWHB010000027.1 GCA_023388015.1 Bacteroidota bacterium | reverse complement strand
AAAAACATTTCTTTCATAACAATTAAAACCCTATTTACCTCTGATAGGTTCCCCCCTTTGGGGGACAGGGGGCTAACATGAAATTAGACATATTAGCTATCGGAGCACATCCTGACGATGTGGAATTGGGCTGCGGCGCTACCGTTGCCAAAATGGTCGCATCCGGAAAAAAAGTCGGAATTATTGATTTGACCCAAGGCGAACTCGGTACAAGAGGTACGGCAGAAACACGCCGACAAGAAGCTGCCGATGCTGCAAAAATTCTAGGCGTTGAAGTGCGGGAAAATTTAGGATTTCGTGACGGCTTTTTCGTGAATGATGAAGCCCATCAAATGAAACTCATGGAAGTCATCCGCAAATACCAGCCGGAAATTGTACTTTGCAATGCGCTGGAAGACCGTCACATTGATCATGGCAAAGGTGCCGAGGTGGTGGAAACGGCATGTTTTCTTTCGGGATTGAAAAAAATCGAAACCGGACTTCCTGCCTGGCGACCGAAACATATTTTTCATTTCATTCAGTGGTATCCGCTCAAACCGGATTTCGTTTTGGATGTGTCAGGTTTTATCGAAAAGAAAAACGCGGCCTGTTTTGCTTATAAAACTCAATTTCATGACCCGAATAATCCAGAACCCGATACGCCGATTTCGTCCAAACATTTTCAGGAAAGTATTGAAAACAGAGCCAAAGACTTGGGTATGCTGATCGGTGCGGAAGCCGGCGAAGGATTTATGCTGAAAGGCTATCTGGGATTAAAAGATTTCGAAGGACTTGTATGATAATTTGCCGATAATTTTTAATTTTTGAATGGCTGAAATGAAATAATTTATATATTTGCAGTCCAATTGAAAAATGGTGGTTGTAGCTCAGTTGGTTAGAGCGCCGGATTGTGGTTCCGGAGGTCGTGGGTTCGAACCCCATCATCCACCCCAAAAGTCCTGAAGAAATTCGGGACTTTTTTATTTAATTTTCCCTGATTATTAGCATTAAATTAACCTTCTCCTCAAATTTCCTTCGCAAATTTGCACTGTACAAGTTTTGTCCCATGTGTGTTAATAAAAGGAGTTGGATGATTTGAATTCAACTTCTTTTTTTATTTTGTAATTTTGAGATAATTTAATTGATACACATGAAAAGAGCCGTCTTGTTGAGCATTTTGCTCAGTTGTATGTTTTTCACAAATTGTAAGAAATCAGCCCCCGAAAACCAAAAAAACACGGAAGTGAAAACACCTGATTCTCTCAAATCCTACGCGACCGTACGTTTGGAAACCGATTTATCGCATCTGACTGATAATGAGAAGGAAATGCTGCGCATTTTCATAGAAGTTTCCGACATCATGGATGAACTTTTCTGGTACGAAGCCTATGGCGATAAAGACGAATTATTGTCAAAAGTTTCCGGCCCGATGAAAAATTATGTAGAAATTAATTACGGCCCGTGGGACAGGCTTGACAATATGAATCCTTTTCTGAAAGGATTTGATGCAAAGCCCCTTGGCGCAAATTTTTATCCGCTCGATATGACGGTGGAAGAATTTGAAAAAGCCAATCTCCCAGAAGGAAAAAGCCTTTACACTTTTGTACGCCGCAACGACAACGGAAATCTTTATACAATTCCCTACCATGTTCAGTTTCGCGACCAAATCTCCAAAGCAGCCGGTTTATTACGTAAGGCAGCTTCGCTCGCAGAAGATGCCGGTTTGAAAACCTATTTGGAATTGCGTGCAAGAGCGATGGAAACCGATGATTATTTTGAAAGTGACATTGCTTGGATGAATATGAAAACCAATCGACTGGATTTCGTGGTTGGTCCGATTGAAACGTATGAAGATCAATTATTCGGATACAAAGCGGCGCACGAAGCTTATATTTTGGTAAAGGACATGGAATGGTCGCAACGATTGGAAAAATTTGCAAAATTCCTTCCTGAATTACAGAAAAACCTTCCGGTAGCTACTAAATATAAATCAGAAATTCCGGGAACGGATTCAGACCTGAATGCTTACGATGTGATTTATTATGCCGGAGATTGTAATGCAGGCGGAAAAACCATTGCCATCAATCTGCCGAATGACGAAAGAGTTCAGTTGGAAAAAGGAACTAGAAGACTTCAGCTGAAGAATGCTATGCGCGCAAAATTTGACAAAATCCTGCTTCCGATTTCCGATGTTTTGATTGACGAATCCCTAAGAAAACACATCAAATTTGATGCGTTTTTCGCCAATGTGATGTTCCACGAAGTCGCACACGGACTGGGAATTAAAAATACCATCAATGGAAAAGGAACCGTTCGCGAAGCTTTAAAAGAACAGCAATCTCATCTGGAAGAAGGGAAAGCCGACATTTTGGGATTGTATATGGTCAATCAACTTTTGGCTAAAGGGGAACTAGAAGGTCAGAAAGAAGATTATATGGTTACATTTTTGGCCGGAATTTTCCGTTCGGTTCGATTTGGTGCCAGCGCACACGGTTCTGCCAATATGATTTGTTTCAATTATTTTCAGGAAAATGGTGCATTTAACCGAACTGCTGACGGAACCTACGTAGTAGATTTCGCAAAAATGGAAACCGCTATGAACGGACTTTCCGAATTGATTTTGAAACTACAAGGCGACGGCGATTACGAAGGTGTTAAAAAACTGACGGAAGAAAAAGGTCATATTTCTCCCGAACTTCAAAAAGATCTGGATCGACTTAAATCTGCCGGAATTCCCGACGATATTGTATTTGAACAAGGAATTAAAGTTTTGGGATTGTAATCAAGTTTTTTGCTATTTTTGCAACCCGAATTGGCTGCGTACCTGCCTGCCGGCAGGCAGGGTTCAACTGGATAGAATATCAGATAAATGTTTTATACTTATGTCATAAAAAGTGGAGTTGATGGGAGGCTGTATAAAG
>JAEWHB010000165.1 GCA_023388015.1 Bacteroidota bacterium | reverse complement strand
AGATTGATAAAACCTCTGCCGATGCGAAAATGATAAACAATGTAGGGCAACGAATTAAATATGCAGCAGAAAAATTCTATTCTCAAATTGGTCAAGGAAGTGCGCTACAAGGATATGAATGGGAATTTACACTTATCAAAAATGATGCTTTAAATGCTTGGTGTATGCCGGGCGGAAAAGTGGCTTTTTATAGTGGAATTCTACCTGTTTGTAAAAATGAAAATGGTGTTGCGGTAGTTATGGGACATGAGGTTGCACATGCGCTTGCCGGACATAGCGCGGAACAGGTTTCGAATGCGATGGTGGCACAAGGCATTATGGTAGGCGGAAACGTAGCCATCTCTAACGACCAATGGCGCAATACTTTCAATCAATTGTATCCGATTGGTGCCCAGTTGGGAATGCTTAAATATGGAAGAAGTATGGAGTTGGACTCTGACGAAGCAGGTTTATATCTAATGGCCATGGCAGGATATAACCCTCAGGAAGCAACTGCTTTTTGGGAAAGAATGCAACAAGCTTCTGCAGGTCAGCAAACTCCTCCGGAATTTTTAAGTACGCATCCAAATCCGGGAAATAGAATTGCGCAAATTCAAGCCATCATGCCCAAGGCAATGGAATATTACAACGCCAGCCCTTATAAAGGAAAATAAGTTGAAATGATACAATAGAAAAGATTCCCGCAAATGGGAATCTTTTTTTATTAATTTTAGTTCGAATAAATGATTTAAGAATTTTCCAAAATCGATTTCAAATCAGCCGGCGAATAATTGACCGATTTCAAAGTTTTATCATCATCTTTCCTGAAAACCAAATAGCGTCCGTCCACTTCCCGGTAATAACTTTGGGTTCCGTCTTTTTCCAGGTAATATTTCATGGTTTCTGCCGCTTCTTCTACAGTTTTACAAGCTTTGGACATATTGGAGCGCTGAACTTCATCAAAAAGTGTTGAGAATTTATCTTTCAAGCCAAATTCGAGGATAGCGCCGGAAAGTACGTATTGAATATCGCAGAGCGCATCGGCAATTTCAACTATATCTCTTGCTTCAATGGCTTCTTCCAATTCTTTTAATTCTTCTGCAATGAGTGAAACACGCAGTTTACATCTTGATTCGGAGGGAATCTGCGGAGTATCTAAAATTGGGTGCTGAAAGGTTTGGTGAAATTCGGCAACTGAAGTCAAAGTTTTTGGGTCTTTCATTTATTTGTTTGTATAAAGTATTATGTAAATCGATTTATTTGTAAAAATAATTAATTATAAAGAACAAAAATGTTTACCAACAAAAAAAGGATTCAAATCTGAATCCTTTTCTATAATTTCAATTGTATATTCTACAATATACAATCCTATTTTTTTAATTTAATTAAGCAACCACTTCTTTCACGCGGTCTGCAGCTTCCTGCAATGTGATGGCAGAAAGAACTTTCAATCCTGAATCGTCAATCATTTGTTTAGCGATTTCAGCATTTGTTCCTTGCAAACGAACGATAATCGGAACTTTGATGGCATCTCCCATATTTTTGTAAGCGTCCAAAATCCCTTGTGCCACACGGTCACAACGAACGATTCCTCCGAAGATATTGACAAGAATGGCTTTTACGTTTTCGTCCATCAAAATGATTCGAAATGCTTTTTCAACGCGTTCAGCATCAGCCGTTCCTCCCACGTCAAGGAAGTTGGCAGGATTACCACCTGAAAGTTTAATGATGTCCATAGTTGCCATCGCAAGTCCGGCACCATTCACCATACAACCTACGTTACCGTCAAGTTTTACGAAGTTCAGTCCGGCTGCATCAGCTTCTACTTCAGTGGCATCCTCTTCTCTTGTATCGCGCAATGCGGCCAAATCTGGATGGCGGAACAATGAGTTTCCATCCAAAGTAACTTTTGCGTCAACTGCCATGATCTGGTTGTCAGATGTTTTTAAAACCGGATTGATTTCAAACATTGAAGCATCGCTTCCTACGAAAGCTTTGTACAATGCATCAATAAATTTCACGAAATCTTTGAAAGCAGCTCCGCTCAGACCTAAATTGAAAGCGATTTTACGTGCTTGAAAACCTTGCAATCCTACTGCAGGATCAACCTCTTCTGTAAAGATTTTATCTGGTGTGCTTTCTGCTACATCTTCTATATCCATTCCACCTTCGGTTGAATACATAATCATATTTTTCCCGGTAGCACGGTTTAAAAGAACTGAAACATAGAATTCTTCTGTTTCGGCTTCGCCCGGATAGTAAACATCCTCTGCGATAAGAACCTGATGAACCGTTTTTCCTTCTGCTGAAGTCTGAGGTGTAATCAATTGCATGCCGATGATTTCAGATGCTTTTTGCTTTAATTCGTCAAGGTTTTTAGCTAGTTTAACTCCGCCTCCCTTTCCGCGACCTCCGGCATGGACTTGTGCTTTTACTACATGCCAACCGGTTCCGGTTTGCTCGGTTAATTTTTTGGCTGCTTCTAAAGCTTCGTCAGCAGTTGAAGCGACAATTCCTCTCTGAACTTTTACGCCGTATTTACTTAAGATTTCTTTTCCCTGATATTCGTGAAGATTCATTATAATAAAATTTGGTGAGGCAAAAGTAAGAATTCTATTGGATTTTAACTATTTAATGGGCTTGATTTTGGTCATTGATGGGGAGAGATTTAATATAAAGTGATTAATTCTTCAAAATCGAGGTGATTTTGACTGAAAATTAGATTGCATAAAAAATGCCCTTATTTTCCAAGGGCATTTTTTGACAAATCTTTAAGCCAAATTAATTAATCAACATTATCATGTAGAAAATTGTTCGGTCTTATTTTCGTTTCATTATTACTGTCTTTGCTTACCACAAAATCAGAAGGATAATTGTCCTCACGCTCGCTTAGATTTAATCCTTGTCTTTTATAAGCCGGAATACTTTCAACTTCATCCAGAGATTTATTTTGAAGTGTATTTTTGAACTTATAATTAAACTGTTTAAGTCTGGCTCTTCTGTCTTCAATTGCCTGAGAGAGCGATTGAGAAATAGGAGACTCAAAAGGGTCTTCAGCAGCGATTTCTTTTTTTACTTCTTGTTTTATTTCAGGTTTAGCCGTTTGTGTGGCAAATACCGGTTTCTCTGTTTCAAAAACTTCTTCTTCCTCTTCAAAGTCATCGTCCAATGAAAACATAATCGTTTGCGGGGAGTCTTCTTCTTCAGCTTTGGTTTCTGTTTCGGCAACTATTTCCAGTTCCTCTTCTTCAAAAAATAATTTTTCTTCTTCAACCTTATTTTCAGTGAATAAGGGTTGTTGAACATCTGTTTTAAGATGTGGTTCAAATGAATCTTCTATTTCATTTTTGACTACAGGCTTTTCTTCAGCTTCTTCTAAAAAGAATTTTATTTCCTTTGGTGCTTCATCCTCTTTTTTTTCGACGAATTCTGTGGGCATTGATTTTTTTACATGCACCGGAAAAGGAGTGTCAGTTGAAAGTTTTTGAACAAGTGGTTGCTCTTCTTCCAATCTGTGAAATACCTTTTCTTCTTCTTTACCTGTGAAAACCTGATCTTCCATAGGGAAACCTGTCGCCACAACTGTCACACTGATTTTGTCGCCAAGTTCCAGATCTTCACCAACTCCCATGATGATGTTTGCGTTGTTTCCTGCTTCAGCCTGAATATGTTCATTGATGATACCAATTTCGTCCATGGTAACTTCGTTGTCACCCGAAACGATCAATAACAATACATTTTTTGCACCCGTAATTTTATTGTTGTTCAACAAAGGAGAATCAAGCGCTGCATTGATAGCATCCTTTGCTTTGTTCTCTCCGCTCGCCTTACCTGTACCCATGATAGCAGTTCCGGAATCGGCTAGAACGGTGCGTGCATCACGCAAGTCAATATTTGTAGCATAATGTTTGGAAATAACTTCTGCAATTCCCTTAGAAGCTGTCGTCAATACCTCATCTGCCTTCGCGAAACTTGCTTTGTATCCTAAGTTACCATATAGTTCACGTAGTTTATCATTGTTAATGACAATTAGCGAATCGACATTTTTCTGTAACTTCTCGATACCTTTTTCTGCTTGGTCCAAACGCATTTTACCTTCAAAATAGAAAGGTGCGGTCACAATACCCACAGTTAAAATCCCCAACTCTTTGGAAATGCCGGCAATAACCGGTGCTGCTCCGGTACCCGTTCCACCACCCATTCCGGCTGTGATGAATACCATTTTTGTATTGGGATCTAAAAACTTTTTAATGTCTTCCATGCTTTCCAGCGCGGCTTGCTCCCCTACTTCAGGGTTCGCTCCTGCACCAAGGCCTTCCGTTGTGGACTGTCCAAGCTGAATTCGGTTAGGAACCGGACTATTGTTCAGGGCTTGAGCGTCTGTATTGCAAACTACAAAATCTACTCCTTCTATACCTTGCTGATACATATAATTGACTGCGTTGCTTCCGCCGCCACCTACGCCAATCACCTTGATGGATGATGAACGGTGCTTTGGTAAGTCAAACATAAAATCTACGCTACTCATATCGTTATTTTTTTGGTTCTATATAGTTATTCGGTCTCATTAATCATTTGGATAAACTTATCCGTCCATTTCGTGAAAATAGAAGGACTCTTTGGTTGTCTTGCTTTTTTCACAACTTGCTTTTTGGAGGGTTGTGGCTTGGGATCATCCAAAAATACATCTACAATTTCTGCTGATTCAGCTTCTGCATTTGAAGCTTCATTCATCACATTTAATACTTCTTCTTCATAAATCTCCTCCTGATTTTCCTCCATTTTCTCCAAACCCTTCATCAGCAATCCAACCGAAGTTGCATATTCAGGTCCGGAAAGTTCTTCTACCATATCTCCGACGATATGTTCATTTGAAAATCCGATTCTTACATCCATTCCGGTTAAATATTCAGTCAACTGACGAATGTGTTTCAATTTGGATCCACCACCGGTCATGACGATTCCGGCAATCAGCTTTTTCTTTTGATCCTCACATCCGTAATGTTTCAATTCCAAATAGCTTTGCTCAAGAATTTCCTGAACCCTTGCGTGGATGATCTGAGATAGTCTTTTCAGGGAAATTTCCTTTGGATCACGACCTCTCAATCCTGGAATGGAAACGATTTCAGATTCTTTGTTTTCTCCCGGCCAGGCAGATCCGAATTTTTCCTTCAATAATTCGGCTTGTCTTTCAATGATGGAACAGCCGACTTTGATGTCCTCTGTGATGACATTTCCTCCAAAAGGAATCACAGAAGTATGACGAATCATATTGTCTTTGAAAATTGCAATATCAGTCGTTCCGCCTCCTATATCAATCAAAGCCACACCGGCTTCTTTTTCTTCTTTGCTCAAGGCCGCATCTGACGACGCAATCGGCTCAAGTGTAATTCCGGCGAGATTCAGTCCGGCATTTTTTACGCAACGCGCAATGTTTTTGATGGAAGTAACTTGTCCTACAACAACGTGGAAATTAGCTTCTAAACGGCTTCCGTACATGCCCATTGGCTCTGTAATTTCGCCTTCGCTATCCACTTTGAACTCCTGTGGAAGTACATGGATGATTTCCTCTCCCGGTAACATCACCAATTTGTAAACCTGATTAACAAGTTTTTTCAGATCATTTTCATCAATTACATCTTCATAATTCGGTCTTGTGATGTAATCACTATGCTGAAGCGAGCGAATGTGCTGTCCGGCAATCCCTACGGTAACGTCGGTAATTTTAATTCCGGAAGTAGCTTCTGCCTGCCCAATGGCGTCTTTTATGGAATTGACTGTTTGCGTAATGTTGTTAACTACGCCACGATGGACACCCAGACTTTTGGCCTGACCAACGCCTAAAATTTCAATTTTCCCGTGTTCGTTTCTACGGCCGACCATCGCTACGATTTTGGTGGTTCCAATGTCCAGGCCTACAGCTATTCCTTTATTTTTCATCATTAATTCTTTTGGTTGCAACAATTTGGTTATTAAATCTCAGGTTAATTTTTTCATAATAATTCAACCCCACTTTTCCGAGGTATTCATCATAAAATAATTTAAGTTTTTCGAATTTTGATTCGATATTTTTTAATTCACCAAACTCAATGACGTAATCTCCTTTGTTAACCAACAAAATA
>JAEWHB010000185.1 GCA_023388015.1 Bacteroidota bacterium | reverse complement strand
TCAAAAATTGCAATTTGTAAAATGGTCGTGCCTTCATTTACTAAACATTGAGTTCGGTTACAAATGTTAAATGTTGCGATTTAACCCGACAAAAATAGGCTCAAACCTTAATAAAATCATAAGATTTGGATGATGAAGTTTATCATTTCATTTAATTTAAAACGTTTCTAAATAAATTAAGCTTCAAACTCACAGATAATCAATATTTAGCTTCTATTTCCAAAAATTGTCAAAAACTAATTTCCGTTTTTAAACTTTTGAATCGGTGGAATTATTTTCTTCTTAATATATTTGTACTTAATTTCAACCAGAAGTTATGCGCAGATACATTCTTTTTATTCTAATTGTTGCCGGGATTCAATCTTTTGCTCAAACAGATGCCGGACAGAAATCTACCTGGATTTTAAACGATAGTATCAGCGGCGGTAAACTCGCAATCGATCTGGACAGCCGATTGGAATCTCTGATCAAAAGTAAGGAACAAGCCGTCTGTAAAAAGAATGTATATGTTCCGCCAAAAAAGCTTTCTCCTGCCGACAAATGCGCTACCCAGCAGAAAATTATGGGCTATAAAATTCAAATTTTCTATACCAAAGACAGAGCTACCGCAGACAAGGTTAAAAACGATTTTGCCAAACAACATCCAAATCTTACACCCGAATTAATTTACGCCAGCCCCGACTGGAGAATTCTCATAGGCGATTATTTCACACGTCAATCTGCAAATTCTGATTTGAGAAGAATCCAACGTACTTATCCGGGCGCTTTTGCCGTTCAGTGGCGCGTGTGGTGTAGAAAAGCAATTTAATTACAGTTTAGAATTAAGAAGTTAATTTTTCTTAATAAGATAATTCTTCTTTTCTTTTTCCGTTTCATAAAGGAAACTGAATGATTATGCACATAAAACTAGGTCTAATTTCCATTTTACTTTCGGGGATTCTTTTTTCTCAAACCAATGTCGTTACTTCTGAATATGGAAATCTGACCATCGAATGGGAAAAATCTTTGGAAGAATTAATGGAGAAAAAAGAAAACAAAGTTTGCCCCGCTGCTGTAAGTTTGCCGGAACCCAAACCCGAGTTTTGTCGCGGAGCGAGAATTCAAGTTTTTTACACGAAAAACAGATCGGAAGCCGCAGAAAAATTAAAAGAAATCAAATCGCTTTTTCCAAGTGAATTTTCAAATTTAGAATACAATTCTCCGGATTATAAAATTAAATTAGGTCATTTCGAATCGCGAGAATCAGCACACAATATGTTGAACAGAGCGCGACGCGCATTTCCATCCTCACTCATCGTGGAAGAAACAATTCGTTGTAGTCTGATTGATTAATTTTCCCGCAGATTCGCGGAATTCCGCTGATCATTTTCAACATCTCCCTAAATCCCTAAGATGTGGAATTCAAAAATTCAATCACTCAAATTACCCGATTCAGCGCCTGGTAAATTTTTGCGCGCATTTCTGTCAATAACATGATTTTTTCCAATTGTTCATTTCGAATTTCACCAGAAATATCAGCCCGTTTCAGAATTTCTGAATATTCTTTGATTACATCTTCCAAATAAAAAGTTTTGTAACGTAAAATTGTATTGGTAATGTCTTTGGAAATATTGTCTTCTTTGGGTTTTATGTGAATGTTCAGCTTTTTACTCCAGTTTTCGCTCAGTGAATATTTCTCCATCATCGCTTCAGAAGCTACTTCAGTTTTCCCTTCGTCAAAAAGTCTGACAAAAAATGAACCTGTACGAAGCTCTTCCTGTTCAAATCCGAGTTTCACATCTTCCAAAATCGACTGATAAAGCTGATTGTTTAACTTTAAATCATTGGCTTCGAACTGATTGATGATTTCTTCAATTACGGTAGTTTTATATGTTTCATCGGTTTCATCCTTTAATTCGACAACCAAATCGCCATACTGCAAAATCAGGCGTACTATTTCTTCTTCCACCACTTCGCGCGGATTTACCACCATCGCAACTTCTTTGACGACTGCCATCTGAGCAGAAGCCGTTTCGGTCTGTTTTTTTTCGCGGTCTTCTTTTTGTTTTCGCTGTAAATGCTGTCCCAATTCCTTGAACAGGACTTCTTCACGAACATCCATAATTTTGGAAGTTTCCTGAATGTACAATTCCCGTTGAATCACATTGGGAATCAAAGAAATACTATGGATTATATCACGAATCAATTCAGCTTTTTTAACCGGACTGTCTTTGGCCTCTTCGAGTAAAACTCCGGCTTTGAAACGAATGAAATCCGTGGCATTTTTTTCTATGTAGGCTTTAATCTCTTCTGAAGAATTTTTCTGTGCAAAGGAATCTGGATCTTCGCCATCCGGAAACAATAAAACTTTGACGTTTAATTCCTGTTCCAAAATCAAATCAATTCCACGAAACGAAGCTCTGATTCCTGCCGCATCACCATCATATAAAATAGTAACATTTGGCGTCAGCCTTTTGATTAATCGAATCTGATCGGGCGTAAGCGCCGTTCCAGAACTCGAAACCACATTTTCAATTCCGGCCTGATGAAGCGAAATCACATCTGTATAACCTTCCACAAGTAAACATTCGTTTTCCTTTAAAATCGCTTGTTTGGATTGAAAAATTCCGTAAAGAATTTTGCTTTTGTGGTAAATATCGGATTCCGGCGAATTCAGGTATTTAGCTGCTTTGACATCATTCCGCAAAATCCTTCCTCCAAATCCTAAAACACGTCCCGAAAAACTCTGAATCGGAAAAATTACCCGTTCACGGAAACGGTCAATTCCGAAATCGCTGTCTTTGTAAATCGATAAACCAGAAGCTTCCAAAATGTTTTTACCGAAACCTTTTTTTTCCGCTGCTTCCGTAAAAGCATTTCGTTTGGCGGGCGAATAGCCGAGTTCGAACTTCTCAATCGTTTGTTTCGTAAATCCTCTTTCCTTGAAATAAGCAAGTCCAATGTTTTGTCCTTCTTCTGTTTCGAGCAATTGTTCTTCGAAATATTTTTTAGCGAATTCCGAAACGATGAATAAACTCTCGCGTTGTTTGAGTTCTTCCTTTTGTTCATCGGTCTGCTCGCGGTCTTCCTCGATTTCGATATTGTACTTTTTGGCCAGCCAACGAAGCGCTTCAGGATACGTAAATTGCTCGTGTTCCATCAAAAAGGTTACGACATTTCCACCTTTACCGGTAGAAAAATCTTTCCAAATTTGTTTGGCAGGCGAAACCATAAAGGAAGGCGTTTTCTCATCAGCAAACGGGGAAAGTCCTTTCAGGTTACTTCCCGAGCGTTTCAAACTGACGAAATCACCAATCACCTCTTCCACTCTGGCGGTAGAAAAAATTGTGTCTATGGTTTGTCTTGAAATCATTTGGTAAAAATAATTAATTTAAAAATGGTTTTCGGATTAATTCCAAATTCAAAAAAGGATTTGAATGAATTCAATCAGGAACAGTTCTTGCAGATTTTCCGTCATCGAATTATGAATCAAAGATTTGCCGAAAAAATTATTGCTTTTAATCAAAATCTGAATTTTACGGGGAAATTACCTCCCGGATTTCAGGTAATGAATCCTTTTGCCGATAATCCCGAAACAATGAAAGTGATGTCGGAATTTTATCAGAAATATTATGATGATCTAAATCAGCGGAAATTTATCATCGGAATCAATCCAAGTCGCCACGGAGCTGGCGTCACAGGCGTTCCGTTTACCGATACCAAACGACTCGAAGCGGTTTGTAGCATCAAAATGAATTCGGCAAGGACGCATGAAATTTCTTCGGTTTTCATTTACGAAATGATGGAAGAATACGGCGGTGTTGATTTGTTTTATCGGAAATTCTTTATCAATTCTCCTTTTCCGCTGGCCATTGTTCAAAAAACCAAAGGGAAATGGTTGAATGCTAATTATTATGACGACAAAGCATTATTTCAATCAGTGAAAAATTATATGGTTGAAGTTTTGCAAACCTTTATTTCATTTGGATTGGATACTTCCGAGGTATTTGTTTTGGGCAAGAAAAATTCGGTGTTTATCCATCAATTGAATCGAGAAAATAATTTGTTTGAAAAAATGACGGTTTTGGAACATCCGCGTTACATTCAGCAATATAAATCCAAGGAAAAACAAATTTACCTGGACAAATACATTCTGGCATTTGAAAATGAAACTTAAAATTGAAAAATGGAATTTGCTCAAAAAACAATTTTCACCATCGGACATTCGACCCATAGTGCCGAATTATTTCTAAAAATGTTGAAATCACAAGAGATTAGAACTCTTGTGGACATTCGTCGTTTTCCCGGTTCGCGGAATTATCCGCATTTCAATCGTGAAAATCTGAAAGAATTTCTTGAGAATCAGGGAATTTCCTATGAACATTTCGAAGAATTGGGCGGAAGAAGAAAAATTCAAAAGGATTCCAAAAATCATCGATGGAAAAACGCTTCTTTTCGGGCTTATGCCGATTATATGGAAACGCCGGAATTTCAAATCGGCATTGAGAAATTAGAAGAAATCGCATTGGAAAATCCTACGGCTTATATGTGTTCAGAAGCTGTTTGGTGGCGTTGCCATCGTTCGTTGGTTTCGGATTATCTGAAAGCTTCGGGTTGGAATGTAATTCACATTATGGCCGTAGACAAAACCGAAGAGCACCCTTTTACTTCTCCGGCTCGTGTGGTAAATGGAAAAGTTTTTTATTCGGACGAGAATTTATTTGAATGAAAATATACTTATAAAAGCCATCCCACTGTTCATTTGGCTCATTGTCAACATTTTTGTCAACACCTAAAACAGTAGTTAATGCAAAGTGATTTCTACATTTGGTTAGAAACAAATTAATATCAAACACATGAGAAATTTTTATCTGATTCTGTTGATTTTTTTCACTGTTTACGGATTAAATGCACAACTGCCGTTGGTGAAAAAGCTGAATGAGATTTCGGAACCTGCCATTCCAAATTTAGAAGAAACAAACAGAATTGAAAATGCAGAAGAATTCGGTTTTTATGAGAAAACTTATCAGGGCGTAAATGCTCCGCGCCAAAGTGTGACCGATTTTCAAGGGAATACGTATATCACAGGAACTTCTTCCCATATCGATGCGCCACAAGGAAATATATTAACTCTTAAATACGATGCCGCCGGTAATCTTGTTTGGGAAAAAAGAGAAGAAAACAGTGATTTTGTAGTGGAAATCGGGTTTGCCATTACGCTTGACGAGGAAAACAACCCAATTGTTACGGGGATCAAATGGAATGGCGACAATATGGATATCCTTACAGTGAAATATGACAAAGTCACAGGAGAAACCATTTGGAGTTCTGTTTTTGATGCAGGATTTAGCGGTTTGGATTATCCGCAAAGCATTACCACCGATTTTGAAAACAACATAATTGTTGGTGGAATGAGTTATTCCGTGAATTCAAACGGAGCTGAAGGAGTCGGATATTTAACTTTAAAATATAATTCCGAAGGTAATTTAATTTGGAGTGCCTTAGACGAAAACGATATAGAAGAAGTTTGGATTGAACCTTACAATGTAACAACGGATTCGGCTGGAAATGTTGCGATTACAGGATTTGGATCCGATGAAAATTTGTACAAAGTTTATTATACCATTAAATATGATTCGGACGGAGAATTAATCTGGAAGAATAAATATATGTACGATGACAATGGGAATCCAACCAATAATACAGCATCTGATGTGGAGTTTGACGAAGCAGGAAATTGCTACGTTACCGGAACTTTTGCTGATGGTTCGGGAAGTAGTTTAATGGGAACGATTAAATATTCTCCTACCGGCGAACTTTTGTGGGTGAAATCTTATCAGTCCGGGAACCACATTACATTGGGATATCATATTGGAATAAACGAAAACGCGGTATATGTAGCGGGTATGCACCGGGAATATGACCAGAGCGGCGGAAGCATCCTGATTGCTTATTCACCTGAAGATGGAACTGAAAACTGGATTCAGGAAACCAACAACTTACAGATTACAGGCGATAACATCGGCACATTCGTTCAGTTTCTTTTGGCCGATTCCCAACCTGTTATTTCGGTTTGGGGACAAAGAGATTTCAATAACACGGTGGAAGTAAGAAAATACAACACTGATGGTTCTTTGGCTTTAGAAAAAACTTATACCAAAGAATCAGTGGATACATATTCCTTGGCGGGCTCTATTGGACTGGGCGTTGATGAAAACGAAGCAATTTATCTGAGTTTAAGTCCAAGGTACACAGAATTTGGCGAGGTTTACGAACTGATTAAATTTCAGGACAATCCGGAAATTCCGGTTTGGGAAAAACGCTATGAAAATATGGGTGGCGGAAACATTACCCTGCTTGATAGCCAACCCGGACCTGATGGTTCAATGACGGCGATTGGTTACCATGGTTTTGTGAATGAATATCTGAATTTCATGTTCAATTATCTTGTAATTCACTATAATTCCAATGGAGAAATTGCCTGGGAAAAATCGTATAGTCCAGAGGACGGATATGTTGCAAACCGGATTTCGATGAATATTGACGAAACAGGAAATAGCTATGTTTTGCTTACGCCAAATCCTTACGACCTCGAAACACTTATAACGGTTCAGAAAATTTCTCCTACCGGAGAAGTTTTATGGGAAGCGCAAAAAGAAATGATTTTCCCTGAGGGCTATATTCAGCCTATGGTTGACAACGAGGGAAATGTTTACATCGCGGGTACTGCTCACGAATCTTCGGATCTTTATCAACCTTATTTCAACGTGATAAAATTCAATTCGCAAGGTGAAGAACAATGGAACCAATTTATTTCGGCCCGGGACGGCGACAACCTTTACCAAATCAGTGCGGGAGAATTTGACCCAACCGGAAATCTTGTTTTCACCGGCCATTCAGGTGTAGGTTCGTTTTTCTCTCAATCCACAGATGTCGCAGTTTTCCAGATTTCCCAAAACGGAAACCTCAATTGGATGGAATTCTTCCCCATTGGCGGATGGAATTCCGGTGCAACGGATTTGGCTATCCAAAATGATAATATTTACCTAAGTGCCTGGAAAGAAAATCAGTCCGAAATGAATTTAGGCGAAATGGTAATTCTAAAATATAATTCCGCAGGTGAAAATATCTGGGACAAAACTTATAGTGAAACAGGTCGGAGAATCCGTTCCTACGAAATCCAGACAAATTCTTCAGGAAATATTATCCTAACCGGGTTTAGTAACCATATTTCGACCATGATCAACCGCGTAATCGTTTTGAATTATGATGCCGAAGGCGAATTGGTTTGGAACAAATCCTCTGATGATTTACAATATTACCGCGATATGTACATTGATAATGCCGACAATATTTATGTGTTAAATCAGGAATATTCATCAACGCATCCCAAAAGAATCTATTATTCGCTCGGTCCTTTTACCACTGCGACACTGATGAAAATTTCAGCCGATGGCGAAATGGAAACAGAAGATTTCACAGGAGACGAACTATCGCCTCTGAATCCCGTAAGTTTGGTTCCTTTCGCGGATGGAAGATTATTAATTTCCACCGAAATGTCAAACGAAATGGACCACTTTGCAGGAATTAAATTCTTTGAAACCGAACACGAAGTTTTGGGAACTGATGACCCCATTGATCATCTAACAGGCAATTGGCTGGGACAAAATTATCCGAATCCCGCAAAGAGCATCACTTCCATTCCATTTGGGATTGAAAGTTCAGGGAATGTGGAAATTAATCTTTATGATGTTCAGGGGAAATTCATACGAACTTTAGTAAAAGGAAATTATCCGGCAGGTACGCATTCTGCTGAAATTAATCTTTCGGGTCTTCCAAAAGGAATTTATTTCTATCAATTGAATTCACAGAAATTTGTCCAATCCAGGAAGCTCATCGTTAAATAAAAGTTGAATTCTAAAGACCGCGAAATGCGGTCTTTTTTTTATATAACCTTAAAATTATTTTCAATTTTCTTGAAGCCGGCTGCGTTTTTGGCTGCATCTTCCGTTGCTTCCTGTTTCAGAATGCCAAAAGATTTCCCGTTTAAGCGGAAAGTATAAATTGTGCCTCTGTGATGCAAACCAAATAAATCAAATTCAAAATCGGTAGCCAATGCGTTAATTTCCGCAAATTTGGTTTCATAGAATTCCGAAAAATTAATTTCGGCTTGGTTGTTAAAACTACTGTAAAATTGTTCCTGAAAGATTGCCAAAAAGGCACTTTCTTCCAAATCTACATTGATCCAGGTAATGGCTACCAAACCGCTTTCATCTTCGCCTGTTTTTTCAAGTGCCAAATAGTATCCGTCGCCATCCATTGGATCCTGTTCAGACATTTCCCAGTCATTTTCCCATTTGACGGAAACACCCTCGTAAGAAAATTCACTGTTTTGAGAATACGACTGCCCAAAAAGCAGAACTGAAGATAAAATACTGAAAATTAGTTTCATATAATAAGCTTTAATGAGTTTTCAAGTGTAAGTGATATAAATATCCTTTGACATGAACTGCAATTTTACAATAAAATTAAAAGCATCCAAGATTTATTTTCTGTAATTAAAAAAAGAGTTTTCATTATATTTCGCATAGGCTAATTTCAAATGAACTAATTTTATCATCATGTTTAAATTCAGGAAGGTATATTGGATTTTTTTGGTGTTAATAATTGGTTGTCAGAGCAAAGAGCAGAAACCTACGCTTTCAAAATCCGATGTTGAATCAGAACAATATAATTTTCCGGTACCCGAGAAAGATGCAGACATCGATGATTTAAACAATTATGCGACTTCACAATGGGGAAAAGGAAATTATAAAGAAGCGCTAAAATACTTTTCTATAGCCTATCAAAAAGCCAAGGATGAAAAAGATGAAACCCGCATTGCTAATATTCTCAACAATACCGGTTTGGTTCATTGGCGTTTGGGCGACAATCTTGCAGCAATGGAATCCTATCGCGAATCCAATCGACTCGCCCAAAAACTAGGACTGAAAAGACTCACGGGTTTAACTTATACCAATATATCTCTGATACAGAAAGAAGAAAGTGATTTTGAAAATGCAATAGAAAACAATACCAAAGCCATAAAAATCTTTCAGGAATTAAATTCCAGAAGAGATCTTGCAATAGCATATAATAATCATGGTCAAATCTTCAAGAACCAATATAAAAATGATTCCGCTCTGACCAATTACCTCAAAGCCATCCAGATTTACAATCATATAGATTACAAAGACGGAATGGCCGCGACTTATTATAATTTGGCCGAAATTTATACGCGTCAGCAAGAGAAACAAAAAGCAGTGATTGCTGCCGATAAAAGTCTTGAATCAGGACTAGAAAGCCAAAGTAAAGTGCGAATCAGCGAGGCGCACAGAAAACTGGCCGAAACTTATGAGTTTTTCAGTGAAGCGGATTCCGCATTGAAATACCATAAAAAGTATGCGGAATTTGAAAAAGAAATCCTGGTAGCCAACCAGTCCGAAAAGTTAATTGAAGAACAGGCAAAACTTGGAAATGAAGTCAAAAATCTGCGGATTCAGAATCTGGAAAAAGAAAAAATCATTGCCCAAAATCGGTTGTGGTTCATCTTGATTTCAATTCTGATTATTTTACTGATTTTATCTCTGATTGTGTACCGTCGGATTTCACTCATTCAAATGAAAGAAAAAGAATTAGCCCTAGAACTTGAAAATTCCCAGAAAATTCTTTCGGTTAAAAAGAAAGAATTACGAAATTATATTGTGGATTTATCCCAAAAAAATCAATTGATAAATGAGCTTCAGCAAAAAAATTCATTTGAATCAGACAAAAATGAAATTCAGGTTGCTCAGCTTTTAAATCAGAAAATTCTGACCGATGAAGATTGGGAGAAATTCAAAGAAAAGTTCAGCGGAATCTATCCGGAATTCCTCCCGAAACTCATTATACTGAAAACTTCGCTTACCGAAGCAGAAATCAGATTATTGGTATTATTGCGTCTGAAACTTTCAGGTAAAGAGATGGCTTCAACGCTTGGTATTTCACCTCAAAGTGTACGGGTCACCAAAATGCGTCTCAAAAAGAAATTACAGGAAGAAAATTACGAATCAGTTGAAGATTTCCTCGCAGAACTTTGATCAAGCCTGCAAAAGATATAGCAACAACACCGTTGGAATTAAATAAATCACAATGGTTTGGGCGCCAGCATAATCCTTTGCCAATCTTTGGCCCAGAAATAACATCAAGAATGTGATGGCCGAAAGAATTCCGCTGATAAGGGCAAATAAAGTTCCTTCGCAAGTAATCAGCGAAACCGCTCCCACAACCGCTGAAAGTCCCGAAATGATTTCAAAAACCGTTACCGTGAAAAGCGAAAACGGAACCATATTCTTCAAAGGAGAATTGGCGAAATGACCTTGCAGCCAGCTTAGATTTCCTTTTTTGTCCAGGATTTTATCCATTCCCGACTGAAGAAAAACGATGGCGAGCATAATGAGAATAAAGATTTCCGCTAAATGTTCCATTATCTATATTTTTTAGATTTCCCCAAATTTAAGGGATTTAAAACTAATTGCTTAATTCGACCCTCACAAAAAAACCGGACTCTTTTGGAATCCGGTTTTGATTATGTTAGAAATTATTTCTTTTTCTTTTTGAGTTGTTCTTGTTGCTTTTGAGCTTCCTGCGCCTGCTCCATCAATTGGGACATTTTTGCTCCCCATTTGCTTTGTTTTTTGGGTTTGGCTTTGTTTTCCTGAATTTTCGCGTGGATTTTCTTGTCATCAATCATCACATTTTTAATGAACATCACGATTCCGATGTTAATCACGTTGGAAACAAGGTAGTACCAGGAAAGTCCAGAAGCATAACTGTTCAGGAATACGAAGAAGAAAATCGGCATCAGGTACATCATGTATTTCATCATTCGCATATCAGGCATTCCTTCTTGTGGCGGCTGATTGAAACTGTCCATCGAACCGGAAACGCGGAAATATACGACCATCGCAATGATGTAAGAAAGCGCCAAAATACTCAAGTGCCCGTCCATAAAAGGAACCCAGTCCGGAAGGGTAATCGGTGAATCATACGCCGTCAGGTCTTCTGCCCAAAGGAAAGACTGACCTCTCAGGTCGATGATGTTCGGGAAGAAACGGAACAATGCATAGAAAATCGGGATTTGGATCAAGGCCGGTAAACAACCCGAAAGTGGATTCACTCCGGCTTTCCGATACAATTCCATCGTCGATTGCTGACGCTTCATTGCATTGTCTTTCCCTTTGTGTTTATCGTTGATTTCATTTAATTCAGGACGTAAAATACGCATCATCGCACTCTGGCGATATTGTTTGTACATAATGGGCGAAAGCACCAGTTTCACTACAATGGTCATCCAAAAAATAACCCAACCATAATTCATCCCCAAGGAAGCAATCCATTGGAAAACATTCAAAAAGAAATGTTTGTTGATCCATCCCAGAAATCCCCAACCAAATGGAATGATTTCGTCAAAATCGGTTCCTTTGTATTGGTTTTTCGATAATAATTTATAATCCAAAGGAACAAAATCCCATTGCATTTTGTAATTCAATTCGCTACCTGAAATCGGCATCGAAGCCGCGAAGCGGTAATCTTTACTGTGCGAAGGATCTACTTCCTGGTCAATCGCAATGGAACCGCCCACCGGATTTTGGAAACCTTCGTCAAAAGAAAGAATGGATGAAAAAAACTGTTGCTTAAATGCAATCCAGTCGATGTTTTCCTTTTCCGACCATTCGTCTGCACCGAAAAGTTCATACTCCACATCATTGGTTCCTTTGAAACGGTAATAAGTTTGCGCCCAATAATGTTCCTGTTGCTTTCCTTTTTCAAGTGTAGAAGCTTTCAGGTTCCAATCAATGGCAATATTTTTATCGTTTGTAATCTGATGAATTCCTTGGGATTTTACATCAAATCCAATTGTATAATTTGTCCCAACTGTATAAACAAAATCAAGTTTTCCTCCATCTACAAGAGCAGTCATGGTAATAATCGTTACCGAATCGGATTTCTGAACTGAAGGAGAAAATGAAAGTTGAGAAGTATGAATTTCACGTCCGGATTTATCTTTGAACTTCAGGTTAAATTCATTGTTGCCATCTTTAATCAGATACAAAGGCATTTTGTGATCTTCTGAACTTTCAGCAAAAGCCGAATATTCTTTCAGCAATAATTCTGAAATCATACCGCCTTTTCCTGCGAATTTCACTTTGAATTTGGAACTTTCCGTTTCAAAATCTTTGGCTTCTGCCACTAAAATAGTAGAATCAGAGGAGGCGGAAATTTGTCCGTTTGGCTGAACAGCCGCTACGGCCTCATTTTGATTTTCAGCTTTTTCTCTTGCTAATTGTTCTTGCTTTGCTCTTTCCTTTAATTCTTCCTCAGATGGTTTACTGATATAAAAATACCCCAATAATAAAGCCCCCATAAGGATGAAGGCAACCAAGGTATTTTTATCAAATTTTCTTTCTTGTTGCATGAATCAGTTCGTTTTGTTTTTGCATTAAAGCGGCTTCGGTAAATTTCACAAATAGTGGGTGCGGACTCGCCACCGTACTTCTGTATTCGGGGTGAAATTGTACGCCTATATAAAAAGGTAAGTTTTTGTATTCAAGAATTTCGACCAATCCGGTATCGGGATTTTTTCCGACCGGCATGAATTGTTCGTTTTCGAAATTCTCAAGATACTCATTGTTGAATTCGTAACGGTGACGGTGACGCTCTTCGATGATTTCTTCCTCGTAAAATTCATACACTTTCGAATTCTTGTCGAGCTGGCATTTCCAATTCCCCAAACGCATGGTTCCGCCTTTGTGGGTCACGTTTTTCTGGCCTTCCATTAAATTGATAACCGGATTGGTTGTCTGGCCGTTGATTTCGGTTGTATCGGCATCTTCAAATCCTAATACATTTCGGGCAAATTCGATGGTCATAATCTGCATTCCCAGACAAATCCCGAAAGTTGGGATTTTGTTTCTTCTCGCATAATTGGCTGCTATAATTTTCCCGTCAATTCCTCTGTCTCCAAATCCGGGTGCAATCAGTATTCCGTCCACTCCTTTTAACTTCTCACCGATGTTTTCTTCGGTCAGATCTCCTGAATAAACCCAACGGATTTTCACACCTGTATTGGCTGCAGCACCTGCATGCGTAAGTGCTTCTGAAATGGATTTATAAGAATCCTGAAGTGAGGTATATTTTCCAACCAATGCAATTTCTACCTGATTGGCCGGATTTTTATGTCGGTCTAAAAAGTTTTTCCATCTGTCTAATTCCGGCTGCTGATCAGTTGGCAGATCCAGTGTTTCCAAAACAACTTCGTCAAATTTCTGATCGTGCAGCAAAAGGGGAACATCATAAATGGATTCTGCATCAATACATTCAATTACATTGCCTTTTTTCACGTTGCAGAAAAGTGCCAGTTTTTCACGAACGTCTTTTGGCAGATGATGTTCAGTGCGCGTTACCAGAACATCTGCTCTGATTCCGCTTTCCATCAACAATCGTACGGAATGTTGTGTTGGTTTTGTTTTGAGTTCGCCGCTTGCGGCTAAATAAGGAACCAATGTCAAATGGATAACCATTGAATTCTTTTCTCCTAAATCCCAGATCATCTGACGAACGCTTTCGATGTAAGGAAGTGACTCGATATCACCTACGGTTCCCCCGATTTCGGTAATAATGATGTCATATTTACCACTGCTTCCCAGCAGTTTGATTCTTCTTTTGATTTCATTGGTAATATGCGGAATGATCTGTACGGTTTTACCTAAATAATCTCCTCTCCTCTCCTTTTCTATTACCGTCTGATAAATCCTTCCGGTTGTAACGCTGTTGGCCTGTGAAGTAGCACGGTTGAGAAAACGTTCGTAATGACCAAGGTCAAGATCGGTTTCTGCACCGTCTTCCGTAACATAACATTCTCCATGTTCATAAGGATTTAAAGTTCCGGGATCCACATTCAGATAAGGATCAAGCTTTTGGATGGTGACCGAATAGCCTCTTGCCTGCAAAAGCATACCAAGCGAAGAAGCGACAATTCCTTTACCAAGTGAAGAAGTTACACCACCGGTAACAAAGATGTATTTTGCAGATTCTGGTTTCATTGACTTATAAATTCAATGGGTGCAAAATTACGACAAATTATTGAGTTAAGCTTTCCCAAAACGAAATTGAA
>JAEWHB010000120.1 GCA_023388015.1 Bacteroidota bacterium | reverse complement strand
ATCAAATTGAAAAATATGAAGATTTTGAACGTCAGTCGATTGGAAATTATATTTTAAGAGATTTAGACGGATTGGAAACTTATATTTATGATAATTTCACATGGCCCAATGCAGGAGATCCGATGTCGTTTATGGTGTTTAATCCACATGCAACATTGCCTGCGGTCGACATCGATACGTATTCAGGAAGAAGATTTTTATCTGGATTTGCAGGACCCGACGGTGCAAATAACGATTGGCTGATTATTCCGGCCGGAGCAGGAGATTTCTCTTTCTATGCGGCTTCATTAGTAGGTTCTATGCCGGAGCGAATCCGAGTGCTTTACTCGACCACCGGAACAGAAGTTGCTGATTTTACAGCCTTTGGAGGAGTTATTAACGTGCCGGTAGATTGGACAGAATACTCATTTGAAGCGCCGGAAGGAACAAATTATGTAGCCATCAATTACGTTGGAAATGACAGTTATATTCTGAAAATAGACGATTTGACTTATGAAAAGGAATATAACCATGCATTGTATTACAAGGTTTATTTTGATGGAGCTTTGATCGCGGACAACGTGACGGAACAGACTTTCTTGCTTGAAAATCTGATTACAGGAACACACATTGCAGCGGTGGAAGCGATTTACGCAACCGGTGCATCTGAAAAAACCGAAGTAATCATTTCCGGACTTAACGTAGATGATTCTGATATGGCAGGCTTTAAAGTTTATCCAAATCCGTCAAAAGATCGTTTCTGGATGGAGCTAGAAAGCAAATCCAATATTAAGATTTTTGATTTGCACGGAAGACTGATGTATTCCGGTGAGAAAGCATCAGGAAAATCTGTAATGGAACATGGTTTCTCTGCCGGAACTTATATTTTACAAGTTGAAACAGAAAAAGGAACTATTTCCAAAAAGCTGATTTTCTTGTAAGAATTAATAATTGTTTAGATTATAAAACCGTCTCAATCGAGGCGGTTTTTTTGTTGATTTGAATTCGAAATTACTTAATAATCAAATCGGTATAATTCTTGTCAGATTTTCATTCCTATCCTTGATCTGAAGGATTAATTCCTGCCAGCATAAAATCTTAGTTTTCATTTCAGCCAACCTGAAATTCAAAACTAAATAATCATTAAAAATTATATTTATGAAGGCAGCAGTAATACACGGACCGGGAAGTATTTCCTACGATACGGTCGAATATCCGAAACTAAAAGACAGCAGAGACATTATTTTGAAAGTTACATCAACTGCGATTTGTGGTTCCGATTTACATATTTACAGTGGAGGTTTTCCACAATTACGGGATATGGTTTTGGGGCATGAATTCATGGGAATTGTAGAAGAAACCGGAAGTGATGTGAAAAATTTGAGACCGGGAGACCGCGTCGTAGTTCCTTTTCCGATTGCGTGCGGGCACTGCTTTTTCTGCAATACGCATCTGCCGGGACATTGTGAAAACAGTAATCCTGACCACTATGGCCCGGAAGGCGGAATTATCAAAGAAAAAGGCGGAGCCTTGTTTGGATATACAGATTTGTACGGAGGTTATGATGGCGGGCAAGCCGAATATGTTCGGGTTCCTTATGGGGATTTCGGGCCGCGAAAAGTCCCCGATAATATGACGGACGAACAAGTTTTGTTCCTGACTGATATTTTCCCTACCGGCTACACCGGAATTGACTGGGCGGGCGTGAAAGGAGGTGAAAGCGTGGCGATCTTCGGAGCGGGACCGGTCGGACTGATGGCGCTGAAAGCAGCTCATATGCAAAATGCAGGTAAAATAATCATCGTGGACACTGTTCAATATAGACTGGATATGGCCAAAAAAGTAGGCGATTGCATTACCATTTTATGGGAAAACAAAGCCGAAGAGGTGGTGGAGCAAATCCGTTCGCTGACCGAAGGACGCGGGACAGATGTTTGTATTGATGCGGTTGGATTTGAGCCCGATCGAACCATTCTTGACAGAGCCAAAGCGGTCATTAATCTCGAAAAGGGATCTGTGAAAGTGCTGGAGGCTTGTATGAGTGCTGTGAGAAGAGGCGGTTTTGTTTCGGTTTTGGGTGTTTATCCTATGCATTATGATAATTTTCCGGTGGGACAGTTTTTCGACAAAGGAATTACACTGAAAGGCGGTCAGGCTCCTGTGCAGAAGCACATTGATTTGTTGCTGGATGAAGTTCTGAATGGGCGAGTGGTGCTGGATGACATTATCACGCATAGACTTCCGCTTTCAAAGATTTCCCACGGATATGATATTTTTAAAAATAAAGAAGAGGATTGTGTAAAAGTTATTTTGGATCCTTGGGTCTAATTATTTTTGAATGCAGAAAACCCTGACAATCTTTGATTATCAGGGTTTTGTTTTGTAGCCCATGCCGAACCTATATCGAATCATTTTGTCGAGGATTTAGAATGTTTTGAGAATTTAGAATTGAGCATTTCACGTCCAAAAATAAATTTTCAGAATAGCATTTAGCATGATTATATTTCTAGAAAAACAAATTGTTTTTCGGTTCAATCTTTTTAGATGAGTTCGAAACGTAAGGAACTTTCTTTCAATGGAATTGGTTCCAAATCGATTTATTCTGTGAATTTTCTTTTGAATAAGTGATTTGTAGCTTTGGAGTTTATCGGTAAATATTTTCTTTGCCTTTGAAAGATGCAAAGTGTCAATAACGGATTTTAAAGTTTGATTGGTTCTTCTTCCAATATTGAAGGCAATGATGCTTTTGCTGTTTTTTCCAATGCGCAAACAATCCAGATTCTTTTTTCTTTGTTTCCGATGTAGGTACATATTTCGTCTACTTCGTATTCTTTTCCTAATGAAATTATTGGAGGTTTGACAATTTGAGCAATTAAAATAATTCGTTTTAGCAGCGTGGTGACAGAAATGCCCAAACCTTCTTTAGTCAGCATGATGATTCGGTGGTTCAGATTTGGCTGGTAAGCTTGATAGGTATAGTGGTCGATGAACCTTTTCGCGCAGGACTTACATTTGTAGTGTTGTTTGGCATTAGAAGTCTTGCCATTTTTTACACAATTTTCTGAGTGGCAATGATGACATTTTATCCTAACACCAATTGTGAAACACGAAGTCCTGTTTTCCATGTTTATTTGCAGTTTAAGAGCATAAATATAATAAGGATATAAGATACTCCACCCTTATTTTTACTG
The DNA here is from genome assembly GCA_023388015.1 of Bacteroidota bacterium. Taxonomy (GTDB): domain Bacteria; phylum Bacteroidota; class Bacteroidia; order Flavobacteriales; family Weeksellaceae; genus Moheibacter. The sequence goes on along the minus strand of JAEWHB010000120.1, from coordinate 2,566 downwards.
AGGATATTTTAATGCGAATTGACTATCAAATGTTTATGAGTTGTTTTTGGTAGAACACCAAATCTGGACCATTACCAAAAACAATATCAATGATGCTGATCTTTTGATGATGTTTAACAAAGTACAATCCTTAAAACCTAATGACATTGAAGTGGTTAAAAGCCTGCTTAACGCTTATATCCTTAAAACGGATCTACAGGAAAAACTTAAATGAAAATGCCCGCTGAGAAGCGGGCAGCCTTCAAGGAATATACTTTTCAGGATAATATTTAGAGATGCTGTCTATTAACGAGTTAGCTTGTCTTCTTAATTCTTGCCTGTCATCCTCAGAAGAACCTAAGGTTATATACATCCATTTAATTTTTTCAAAATCATTAGAAGAAACAGTTTTTTGATTTGCTTTTGATTTGCTAGATTTTGCTACAGTTGTAGTCATTCCATCATACATATCTAATCTATAAGTATCATTACTCTTCAGCTTGTTATGATATTCTTCGTAATCAAAATTCTTAATTTCTTTTACTTTATGACCTAAACTATCTATATAATAATATTTATGTTTGAGTATTCCACTAATTCTATCATACGGTGTATATAAAATCCCATTCTGAGGAATTTTATAAATTCTATCCTCTTTATTATTTACACTATTAGCGTTCTCAAAGACTATTACAATGGCTCCCTTAAATTTTTCAGGTATTAAAAATGTTTCTGAAGGGGCATAGCTTTTACATCCCATTAGAGCAAAAATTAAAAGAGAACATATGAAATAATAATTTCTCATTATATATTATTTACCAACTTCCAGTTGCACTAGAACCAGTAATGTTATCGTTATTGTCAAAATATATTGTAGTGTCAATAGTGGACATTGGTCTACTATTATCCCCAGGTAAGGATGTTACCGGGCCCATATTTGGACCTGCATTGGGTTGAGAAGAGCCAAGTAAAACCCCATTCCCACTTTGATCTGTTATATATGTTTCATTTGCAGGAAAGCCATCTCCTCTAACTTGCCCTGTTATTTGAACAGCCTTTCCACCACCTTCCATAGGTGTCACAGTCATTGTAAGGCTAGGTTTCACGTCAATATCGGGAGATCCTGGCACTAAATCATTATTTCCAGAAACGTGCATATTAACACCAACTGTATTTCCATCTTTTGTAACTGTTGTTGTAGCCGATGCTTCAGAGTATGTACTCTCTCCAGTTTGTAAGTTATGGGATTCGGATCCCCTTGCTGTAACACCAACTAATGTTTCTTTTGCAGTACTTGCTCCTAAATCTAAATCAGTTCTTCCATAAACTCTTGAACTGGCATTAGGATCAGTTCCCGCCGTTCTGCTCGCTCCATCTCCTTTGAAAGGACCTATTTGCAACGGAACACCCCCAGCTCTATAGACTGTTACTTTACCAAATGAGTTAAAGGGGGCATAACTAGCAGTGTGGATACTTACTCTCTCAAGACCTTCAAGTTCAACTCCGTCTATCACTCTATTTTCTGAAAAAGCATAATGTGTTTGCCAATGGTATTGCTCACTTAATGGATCTACATTAAAGAACCTTGCTATTGCAGGGTCATAATTCCTGTATTTGAATGAATACCAGTTAAGTCCCAGCTCGTCTTGTCTCTCTTGTCCCTGGTACTTATACATAAACGGTGTGGAAGTAGCATATCCTGGTCTTGCTATATCAGCACTCTGTGCCATTAAATCTAGCTTTGAGCCTGAAGAATACTTCTGGTGCTTCAACCCAAAAGGATAATAGTGATTCTCATCCATTATTTTAAGCTCGTTGCTCACCATATCCTTTGTATAAGTCAATCTTATATTTCCAAGATGATCTGTATAATTATACACATAATTGAAAATTCTATTTCCCGTAGTTCCAAGGGTAACGTTTACATAGCCTTCCGGGTGCGGGAAGAAGTTCAGTTTAGCACCAGTGTATTGGAATCCGTCTAAGTATTCTACATGTTTCACTTCATTGTGGGTATTGACTGCCGAAACAAATTTACTTATTTTTTGACCAACAGCATTGTATTTATATTCTATATAATCACCACTATCAAAATTGATACGTGACGGTAGATTCAGGTGGTTGTATTTAATTGAAGTGATGCCCTTGTTTTTATCACTAATCATGTTGCCGTTGTCATCATAGGTATAATCATTTGAGGTATTTGTAGGGCTGTCTATGAATCCGGTATTGTCTTGTCCGTCATCCACAACCTTTACCAAAAGGTTTGAGTTGGCAGTGTATGTATAGGTAAGCAGGTCCATTTCATCTGGCAGTGATTGGTTTTCATAACCTCCATAGCGTTTAAGCTCAGTAATATTCCCGTTTAGGTCATAAGCTAGATGTTCATTATAGTTACCAGCGTAAGGATTGATATCATTTTTATAAAAGATGGCATCTGTCAACCGGTTCAGGCGATCGTATTCATAAACGTAACCTCGTAGCTTGTTGTCCGATGCGGTCTTCCAGAGTGTCTGTGAGATGTTTCCATTATATAGAGGTTCTACATAGTCACCACCTCCATTGACAAGGAAATTATAATTGATTT
>JAEWHB010000091.1 GCA_023388015.1 Bacteroidota bacterium | reverse complement strand
CCAAAACGCCTTCTTCTTCGGCTTTGTGCGCAAGCATCGCTCCTGCTACTGCATCTCCGATTGCGTAAACATTTGAAACATTGGTTTGAAGATGATCATTGGTTTTGATTCGGCCTCTTTCATCGGTCTCGATGCCTGCGTTTTCAAGCCCCAAACCATCGGTATAAGGACTTCTTCCCACGGCTACCAAAACATAATCTCCTTCGAAATTTAATTCTTCTCCTCTTTTGTTTTCGGCTTTTACGGTTACATCGTTTCCGTTATTGGTTACTTCGGTAACTTTAGTCGAAATATGGAATTTCATTCCTTGCTTTTTCAGAACTTTGGTTAATTCCTTTGACAAAGCGCCATCCATTCCCGGAATGATTCGGTCCATAAATTCAACAACGGTAACTTCCGAACCTAAACGGAGGTAAACAGAACCCAATTCCAAACCAATTACACCTCCACCGATTACGATTAAGTGTTTAGGGATTTCTTTCAATTCCAAAGCTTCGGTTGAAGTGATGATTCTTTCTTTATCGGTTTTGGCAAAAGGCAATTCAGATGAATAAGAACCGGTTGCGATGATGATATTTTTGGATTCGATTTCTTCAGTAGTTCCATCATCTTTGGTCACGATGATATGCGTTGCGTCTTTGAATGACCCCAAACCGTTGAAAACTTCGATTTTATTTTTGCCCATGAGGTATTCGATCCCTTTTACGTTGGTTTCGACAACTTCTCTTTTACGCTGAATCATTTGTCCGAAGTTTACTTTCGGAGTTTCAATATCGATTCCGTGAGCCGTAAAGTTATGAACGGCATTGTGGTAATGTTCCGATGAATCAAGAAGAGCTTTTGAAGGGATACAGCCTACATTTAGACAAGTTCCGCCTAAATTTGACTTTTCAATAATTGCAGTTTTTAATCCTAACTGGGCACAGCGAATCGCTGCAACGTATCCGCCGGGTCCGGCTCCGATTACGGTAACATCGAATGAATTCATAAATTATTTGTTTTAATTTTTGACTGTGTAAAATTAGGGATTAAATCTGAGTTTAGTTAAAATTAATCGGTAAAAACTGTTAAGGAACGCAACCCTTTGGCATTATTTTCGTCTGAATTCATATTAAACAATTATAAAATGAAGTTAGAATTAAAAAAATTAGGATTAATTGGAACATTTTTGTTTTCAGGTATTTTTATGACCTCTTGTTTGAATAACGATGACGGACCTGTAATTCCGGATCAGTCCGGATTTATGTTATTTGTGAATACTTCTCCGGGAACAAATGGGCTAAAATATTTTGCCAATGGCGAAGCTATAACTATGCCTGCACTCAATTATAATGAACTTTATGGCTATACTTATCAGGAAGTTGGTGGAACAAATTTCACAATACGAACGGGTTCCGTAGATTTGGATACTTTAAGTCTGGATGTAAATCTTAACAGATATTACAGTCTGTTTGCAGTCAACACACCGGAAGATATTGAATTAGTGGCTTATCAGGATAATCCTCCTGCCATTTCAACACCTAATAAGGCTTCCATACGTTTTCTTCAATTGTCGCACAATGTACCGTTGGTGAAAGTAGCGATTGAAGGATCGGATCAAAATCTGGGAATTTATTATTTCAAACAAGCTTCTTCGTTTATGGAGGTGGACAATATTTTTAATAAAAATATCTATCTCATAAATGCCGAAACAAATGATACCCTTTTATCCAAACCATTGATCCTTGAAAGTGGAAAAACTTATTCGGTTTTCAGCGAAGGAATTTATGGTTCGGATAATGAAGACCTGGATCTTGATATTCAACTTATAACACTATAAAACAATCCATTACATTAGTTTATTTGCAAAAAAATCCCCTTGAACTTTCTTCAAGGGGATTTTTAATTTATTAATTAAAGAAATAGATTAATACTGAACGAAGTCAACATCCATTTCTTCTGCTGCTTTTTTGTAATAGCCTGAATCCAGTTTCTCACGTATAGAATCAAATGCATTTAATGTGTATTCGATATCTTCGTCTGTGTGAGCTGCAGTTGGTATAATTCTGAAAATAATCGTTCCTTTTGGAATTACCGGATAAACCACCACCGAAACAAAAATTCCGTGGTTTTCCCTCAAGTCTTTTGCCATGATGGTTGCTTCAATCGGGCTTCCCTGAAGGATAATCGGTGTTACAGGCGTATTGGTCAAACCAAGATTGAAGTTTTTCGCTTTTAATCCTGATTGGATTTTTTCAACATTTTCCCAAAGTTTGTCTTTCAATTCCGGTTGATTCTTCAATAATTCCAAACGCTTCAAAGCACCCATTACCATAGGCATAGGCAGAGATTTTGCAAAAATCTGCGAACGTAAATTATATTGCAAATAACGGATGACTTCTTTATCTCCTGCAAAGAATCCACCTATTCCGGCCAAAGATTTTGCAAAAGTAGAGAAATAAACATCGATCTGATCCTGACAATCCTGCTCTTCGCCTGCTCCGGCTCCGGTTTTACCCAAAGTTCCGAATCCGTGTGCATCGTCTACCAAAAGTCTGAAATTGAATTCTTTTTTCAGATCACAGATTTCTTTCAATTTTCCTTGTTCGGCCATCATCCCGAAAACTCCTTCTGTAATCACTAAAATTCCACCTCCAGTTTCTTCGGTGATTTTCGTGGCACGTGCAAGATTTTTTCGCAAGCTGTCCATATCGTTGTGCAGATAGGTAAATCGCTTTCCAAAGTGAAGCCTCACTCCATCCACGATACAAGCGTGACATTCCTGGTCATAAACGATTACATCATTTTTTGAAACCAAAGCATCAATGGCAGAAACCATTCCCTGGTAACCAAAATTCAGCAAATAAGCAGATTCTTTTCCGACAAATTCTGCCAGTTCGCTTTCCAGTTGCTGGTGGTATTTGGTTTGTCCGGTCA
>JAEWHB010000073.1 GCA_023388015.1 Bacteroidota bacterium | reverse complement strand
TGATGAAGAAAAGAATTAATTCTTGCTTTAACGATTTTAATAAAACTTTACCAATTCGAATAAGGCTTTTCAATCCTAAATCTTTGCAAACCTAAGGTTTAAGGCTTAACTTCGCATAAGTTTAAATGAGTAAAGATGATTACGACTTCTTATTCTGAATTTTTTGGAAACAGCATTTTGCTGTCGTTGTCATATTTGCTTGACGATATTTTCCTTCAAGACTCCAAAGAATTTATTTTCTAAACCCTGTCAGACTCAAGACAGGGATTCAAATTTGCAAAAATTTATAACCGGACTTTTGGTAATAGTTTAGATTTTCTAAGACTATTGGTTGAGTCAACATCCCAAAATCCGAAAACTTCAAATTGAAAAAAATAAATAGTATGTCAGAAAATATAGTAGTTACAACAGGAATTTATGACCTTATCAAGGATCAGATCAGAAGAAAACAAGTTTCTCAAGCAGAAGAAGAAATTTTGAACAATGAACTGAGAACAGCTAAACAGGTTTTGCGCAGAGAACTTCCTGAAGATGTGGTAACTGTAAACCGAAAAGTAACCATCAAAGATCATACAAACAATAGTGAGGAAAGCTACATTTTTGTGGACTCAAATAAAGAGCGCAAGAAAAAAGGTAAATATGCCATCACTTCAGACATTGCAATGGCGACAGTCGGATACAAAAAAGGGGATGTGATTACGTGGCCTTTCCGTGATGGAGAAAGAAAAATTGAAATTCTGAATGTAGAAAACATCTAATCAGATTTCATATAAAAACGAAACCGGAGCTTTTAGGAGTTCCGGTTTTTTTATTTATAATTTAAGTAAAATCAGCCGCCGACGCGTTTTACTTTAAATCCTTTGTCTTTTAGAAATTGCATAATTTTGTCCCGGTAATCCCCTTGTATAATAATTTTATCATCTTTGAAACTTCCCCCGACACTTAAAAGTTTTTTGATTTCTTTTGCCAATTGTTTGAAATCCTCATCGGCGCCCGTATAACCTTCCAATATGGTTTGGGGCTTGCCCTTTCTCTTTTCAAATTTGCAGATGATCGGCTCATCCTGCATCCAAAGCTCATTTTCAGTTTCCTGAATTTCTTCTTCAGATGGGATGTGGTCGGGAAATAAATTTTTCAATTGATCTTGTAAATCCATAATTCAAAATTATAAAAATTTAATCTAAAATTCTCTTGAAAATTTTTCCAAATCAGACTAAATACAAGGATATGCAAAATAAGATTATGTAAATTTACTGAACAGAATCATTCAAAAACAGAATTATGAATTTAAGCTATTGGGAATTGGATACGTATTTCCGCGATGTAGATTTTACTATTGTAGGAAGCGGAATTGTGGGGTTGAGCACGGCTTATCATCTACGATTGAAACATCCCAAAGCCAAAATTCTGGTGCTTGAAAAGGGAATTTTGCCCGAAGGCGCAAGTACCAAAAACGCCGGATTTGCCTGTTTCGGGACTTTGTCAGAAATTTTATGGTACCTGGAAACTAACGCTGAAGATGAAATTTATAATCTCGTGGAAAGGCGTTACAAAGGTTTGCAGAAACTACGAAATCTTCTGTCTGATGATATTATCGATTATCAGGAACAAGGCGGATTTGAGATTTTCCGAAATGAAGACAAGGAACTGATGGATAAAAGTCTGGCGAAATTAGAGGAAATCAACCAATGGCTTCGTCCTGTTTTTGGTTCGGATGTTTACAAAAAATCGGAACGCAATTTCGGATTTGGAAACACCATCGGGATGATTGAAACTGCTTTTGAAGGTCATATTCATACCGGTAAAATGATGAAGGCATTTTTACGATTGGTTCAGTCAGAAAACATCAGTGTGCTGAATAATGTGAAAGTAACGAACATTTCAGACAGAAGTGATTATGTTGAATTAGAATTAAATGAAAAATTTAATCTCAAGTCCGGCAAAGTTTTTCTCTGTACAAATGCTTTTACATCAGAACTTTATGATCTAGACGTTGTGCCTGCGCGTGCGCAGGTTTTGGTAACCAAACCCATTGAAAATCTTCCTATAAAAGGTTGTTTTTATATGGATGAAGGTTTTTATTTCTTCAGAAATACAGGCAATCGCATATTGTTTGGTGGTGGACGGAATCTGGATATCGAAGGCGAAACCACGACTGAATTTGGTACTACCTCGCAAATTCAGCAACAATTGGAAATTTATCTGCGTGAAATTATTTTACCCAATCAGCCGATTGAAATTGAACATCGCTGGAGCGGAATTATGGGAATGGGATCTCACCGAAGTCCCATTGTAAAACAATTATCTGAAAATGTATTTTGTGGCGTGCGGCTCACCGGAACAGGGATTGCAATCGGATCGCTTGTGGGTGAGGAGCTTGCAGCTTTATTGGATTAAATTTTAATAAATCATTCGACCAAAACCTTTTTCAGTTGAGTACTTTTTCCTGAATGAATCTGAACCATATAAGTTCCGGCGGGCCAGCTTTGGGTTGAAATCAGGACTTTTTTCAAATCAATTTGTCCCGAATGGAAAATGATTTTTCCCGTGGTGTCAAAGACTTTTATTTCGTTTATTGGAAATTTATTCTCGACGGTAAATTGAGTTCGTGCAGGATTCGGATATAATTTCGCCTGGTTGCTGTGATTGGTTTCAAATTCATTGTTGTTTAAAATAGTGCTGTTGATTTCGCAGATAACATCAAATCCCGGATTGGGAATAAAGGAAGTTATGGGAAAGGAAAGGTCACTTACAGAAAATGTCTGGGGTGATTGGGTTAGATTAAATCTTCTTGTGTCAGTTTGTCCGCCTGCTCCTCTGAATTCGATTTCAAATGGTGTTTCAAAAAATGAGACCGAATTATGAGAGGGAGTTTGGGTAAATTTGACACTTATTTCATTTGAATCCGGATTTTTGTTGACGCGTATGTCAAAAATTGGATGTCCCTCTCCGTAAATCCAGTCAGCAAAATAATTATCCCAGTTCATGCCGGTTGAAGTTTCTAATCTCGTCTTAATTTCTTCGGTCACCGCATAGTTATAAGTGAGTTCAGGATCGTTTAAAATATCTCTGCAAGCCTGAAAAAACAGATCATCATTATTGAGTATAAATCGCATAAGATGAACCGCCATAGAACCTTTGGCATACGTAAGCCGGTAATTAAAAATCCGCGATTGGTTATCGGCCTCGGGATTATAGACAGAACCCCAGGGTTCGGCGGTAATCAGTCCGATGTTGTTGTCTTTCCAATTATTAAATTCCGTATCGCCCAAAAATTCTTCTGTCAGAAGTCCGTCACCGTATTCGGCAAAGCCTTCATTGATCCAGATGTCATGCCATGTGCCGCAGGTAACTTGATTTCCAAACCATTGATGTGCCAGTTCGTGTCCAACAAGCCCGAAGTTGAAATTTCCCATAAAACTCATGGTGGAATGTTCCATTCCGCCGCCGCGGTTCCATTGTGCATGTCCGTATTTCTCTTCTTTGTAAGGATAATCACCCCATTTTTCACTCAGAAAACTGATGTAATTCGGTACCTGATCCAATGAATTGGTCCAGTTTGATAAAGTTTCCG
>JAEWHB010000067.1 GCA_023388015.1 Bacteroidota bacterium | reverse complement strand
AGTCCGCCTTTGTAAATAATTTTTGAAGTCATGGTTTTTTGTTTAATGTTTAAGGTTCAAAGTTTAAAGTTACACGGTGAATAGTCCCTCCCCTTTGGGGAGGTTAGGAGGGGCTTAATCGTATTTTAGTCAAAAGTTTCTTCGTATAAAGCGGGAAATCAGCATTTTGAATCCAACCGTAATAACCCATATCTTTTTCAAAAACCGCTTTTACACTTTGACCTTTGTATTTTCCGAAGTTGAAAACTTCCTGACCTTGCTCATCAATCCCGATCATTCCCGCCAAATCAGCTGTTTTTCGCTGAGAAGTGTATTCGCTCAGGAATTTGATGTCGTTTTCCAAATCATCATATTTCTGCAATTGGGCTTTGAAGATTTCATAAGTTGCTTCCACATCGGCTTCGGCCGAATGGGCGTTTTGCATGGTTTTACCACAATAAAACTGATAAGCCGCCGTCAAATCCCTTGGTTCTTTTTTGAAAAATATCACCTGAACATCTACCAATCTGTGTTTCTCCAAATCGAAATCAAATCCGTTTCTCAGAAATTCTTCCGCCAATAACGGAACATCAAAGCGATTGGAATTATAACCTGCAATGTCCGAATCCTTCATTATTTCCCAGATTTGCGGAGCGATTTCTTTGAAAGGAGGTTCGTTGGCGACATCTTCATCGGTAATTCCATGAACGGACGAGGCCTCGGCCGGAATAGGAATTCCGGGATTGACGCGAAGCGTTTTACTTTCTTTATTGCCGTTCGGATAAATTTTTAAAACGGAAATTTCAACAATACGATCCTTACCGACATTGATGCCGGTGGTTTCCAAATCAAAAAAACATAAAGGTTTGTGTAAATTAAGAGACATGTGTAATTTTCTTTTTAAATAGAATTGACGTAATAATATATAATAGTATAATGAATGGCACCGAATTCATTTGAAACAGTACCAAAAGTAGGATACTTATAATAAGGAATACATATTTATAATCATTGTCTTTCCAAGCGAGTCCTTTGAATTTGAATGAAAACAAAGGAATGTTGGCAATCAATAAATAACAGGAAAGAAGGGTAATCCCAATTAAGAAGTACAAATCATACTCCTTTGAAAAGATAAATCCATTCTGGTTTTGAATCCAGAACAGCGAAAAAATCAAAATTGTATTGGCCGGCGTTGCCAAACCTTTAAAATAAGTAGATTGCTCGGTATCGACATTGAACTTGGCCAAACGAAGGGCTGAGAATAGGGTAATAAAAAAACCTAAAAAAGGTAAAAAACTGTTTCTAAGTAAAGCATCATTTCCCAATAAAATAAACATCATAAGCCCAGGAACAAAACCAAAGGTTACCATATCTGCCAATGAATCCAATTGAATACCAATTTCCGAATTAATTTTCATTGCCCTAGCCACCATTCCGTCTAGCAAATCGAATAAGAGTGATAATAGTAAAAGAATGAATATGAACGGTGTAAAATCAGTTGTTCCAATTATGTGTTTATTATTCCCTAATTCGGAACTTAAACATAAAACGATTAAACACCCACAAAACAGATTTCCCAGCGTCAATAAATTCGGAATTGTAAAAAGTTTCATTTAATTTAATTAATTCTGCGAATTTCGAAAAACAAATTTCGAAAAACGAAGATAGCGCAATAAAAAACAAGATTTTGTGTTTTAAAGAAAACATTCGATTTTTGCCAAGCTAAATTAGTTTAATGTTCAAAGTTTCAAATTCAAAGTTATTTTTCACAACGACAAGAAAACCTGAAACTTTAAACCTGAAACTTGAAACCAGAATTTTACTTTGAAATTAAAAATTACATCCTTATTTATACTCGCCGGCATCTTCAGTTTTGCACAGGTAACACGTAAATATTCCAACGAATTCCTGAGCATCGGAGTAGATGCCCGAGCATTTGCCATGGGTAATTCTGTAGTGGCGCACACCAACGACGTGAATTCGGCTTATTGGAATCCCGCCGGACTGACCGAAGTGTACCATGGGCCGCAAATCGCAGCTATGCACGCCGAATATTTTCAGGGAATTGCCAAATACGATTATCTCGCCGGTGCCATGCCGCTTGACAACAATGCAGTCGTAGCGCTTTCATTGTACCGTTTTGGTGTCGATGACATCTTAAATACCACTCAACTTATCGATTCACAAGGAAACATCGACTACGACCGTATCAGTAAATTTTCCACCGCCGATTATGCATTGAGCCTGAGTTACGCCGGATATTTCCTTGGAAATTCCGACATCGCTGTCGGAGCAAACGCCAAAATCGTTTACCGGCACATCGGGAAATTTGCCAGCTCCTTCGGTTTCGGGATTGACCTTGGTTTCCGATACCAAACCCAGGACAACTTCTATTTTGGTCTGATGGCGCGTGATATTACCACTACTTTCAATGCCTGGAGCATCAACGAAGAAGAATTAAATACCATTACCGTCACCGAACCCGGAACCGGAAATCAACAAACCGTAAACGAATTGCCCGAAGAAACCATAGAACTTACACTTCCCAAACTTCAATTCGGAGTAGGGAAAAACTTCCAGCTCAACGATAAATTCAACATCTTGGGCGAAGTCGATCTGAACTTTCAGTTTGCCCAAACCAATGACCTGATTTCCACCGGAGCCCTCAGTATTTCACCATCGGCCGGATTTGAAGTCGGCTATGACAATATGGTTTTCCTGCGCGGTGGCGTCAACAACTTCCAGTTCGAAACCACTTTTGAAGGCGAAAAAGAACTCACTTTCCAGCCCAACATCGGCGTTGGATTCCGCTACAAAGGCATTTCCATCGACTACGCACTCACAGACGTCGGCGACCAGAGCATCGCGCTTTATTCCAACATCATCTCCCTGAAAATCGATTTGGGAGAATTTTATTGATACAACATATATAGTTATTATAATGATTTGGGCGCCCGGGCGGGCTGCTCCGGGGTTCCGTCTCGGCTCAGCCGAGACCGGCTCATTTCATTCGCCGCCCTGCACATCCCTGGCGCAAACAACCTCCAAAACCTCATTTCTTCAAATTAACCATCACTAAACAATATATGTATTCCCGGCAAAAAACCTTGAATTAGCCCCATTAGCTTTATATAGAAAGACAAAATCACTCACACGCCAAAAATTATTTCGAAACTAAATACTTGAAAATTAACCCACTGAAAATTATTTCAAAAAATATTGAAAAAATATCTCCTAACATTTGCGTAACATTGAAAAACATTTCTATCTTTGCACTCCTTTAAAACAACAACGAAGGGACTTTAAACAGACGGTTTAGAGTGATTGAAAAAGATGAAAAATCAACGAATAAAAAATTATTTAAAAATTTTCATCAAAAAACTTGCAGAGTTAAAAATAATATTTACCTTTGCACCCGCTTTGAGAGATTGAAGTGGGAATAAGAAACGAGAAGTTCATTTGAAATTATAGAAAAGAAGAAAAAAAGCCTAAAGAGAAAACGGTCAATTTTGTCAGACAGGATTAAGGTT
>JAEWHB010000200.1 GCA_023388015.1 Bacteroidota bacterium | reverse complement strand
TGAAAGATGCCATCGTTCAGTTTGGTGGCGGATGTACGGCTGAAATCATTTCTTCGACCGGTTTGGTTTTGACTAATCACCATTGTGGTTACGGACAAATTGCGGAATTATCAACGCCTGAAAACGACCATTTGACAAAGGGATTCTGGGCAGCGAATCATTCGCAAGAATTAAAACCAAAAAACTTAAAAGTTCGATTTTTTGTAAGAATGGATGATGTATCCAAACGCATTTTGAGTCAGGTAAACGATAAAATGACCGAAGACGAGCGTATGGCAGCTATCAACCGTGAAATTGCAAAAATTGAACAAGAAAATAACGAAGGTGGAAAATACGTAGTTTCGGTTCGTTCTTTCTTTGAAGGAAACGAATATTATTATTTTGTGTATCAAGATTTTCAAGATGTACGATTAGTTGGAACGCCTCCCGATATGGTTGGACGTTTTGGTGGAGATACCGACAACTGGGAATGGCCGCGTCATACCGGAGATTTCTCTTTGTTCCGTGTTTATACCGATAAAAACGGAAATCCTGCGGATTATTCGGCTGAGAATGTTCCGATGAAACCCAAACACCATTTACCGATTAGTTTGAAAGGATACGAAGCGGGAGATTTTTCGATGATTTTGGGATATCCGGGAAGAACCAACCGTTGGATGCCGGCAGGCGGAGTAGAGCAGAACATCAATTTTGCTTATCCGGCTTGGGTGGAAGGTTCAAAACTGGGAATGGACGTTTTGAAAAAATACATGGACAATGAGCAAAAAGTCCGATTGGATTATGCCTCCAAATATGCCGGTTTAGCCAACTATTGGAAAAACCGTGGCGGAATGATCGAAGCTTTGAAACAACATAAAACCGTGGACTCCAAACGAAAAACCGAAGCGGAATTCCAGAAATGGGCCAATCAAAATCCCACTCGGAAAGCAAAATACGGTGATGTGGTGGAAATCATCAATAATTATTACAATAAAACCAATGAGTCCGCGCGACACAATAATTATTTGATGACCATTCTTCGTTCCAGCACTTTTGCCGGACTTCCTTCAAATCTTGGAAATGCTTTGGAGCAATATGCCAATGAAAACGAAGCTAAAAGAGCTGAAATGCGCCCTGCAATTGAAGAAATGATTAACAATGTTTTTGAAGGAGCAAATATGGGACTGGAAGAAGAAGTTTTGGCAGCGCAATTGAATTTATATTATACAAAAGCTGCAAAAGGCGGTTTGGCTCCTTATGTGAAACAAATTGGAGATCAATCCAAAGGGAACTTTAAAGAGTATGTGAAAAATGCTTTCAACAACAGTATCTTCACGAAAAAAGAAGAATTATTGAAGTATTTGGACAATCCAGTGGCTACAAAAATAACCAACGCTGAATTGTACAAATTATCAACAGATTTGATGACACGTTACCGCGCTGAAACACCAGAAGACAAAGCTTTGAAAGATTCTTATTCCACAGCATTCCGTTTATTGGTAGAAGGTCTGAGAGAGTCCGGTTTGAGCCCGATTGAATATCCTGATGCGAATTCAACTTTGCGTCTGACTTATGGAAAAGTAGTCGATTTGCCACTTGGAAAAGGAAAAGTAAACGATGCGAAATACAATTATTATACAACGCTGAAAGGAACTATCGCCAAACACAAAGAAGGCGATCCTGAGTTTGATAATCCACAAAGATTGATCGATTTGTACAACAAAAAAGATTACGGTCAATATGCCGATAAAAATGGTGAATTATGGATCAATTTCCTTACCGATCACGATATCACAGGTGGAAATTCCGGTTCTCCAGTATTGAACGGGAACGGAGAATTAATCGGTTTGGCTTTTGACGGAAACATCGAAGCAATGGCGGGTGACGTAATTTTTGATCCTGAATTGCAGAGAACAATTTCCGTGGACGCTCGCTATATCTTGTTTATTATAGATAAATATGCCGGAGCAAAACACATCATTGATGAATTGACTTTGGTAAAATAATTTCGAATTAATATTCAAACGAAAATCCCGTTTCTGAAGAAGCGGGATTTTTATTTTTCTGCATATTTCAACTTATATTCGACATAACTTAAATTTTCAATTTTTGATCGAAACCAAGAAGGAAAATCAAAATACGAAAACAAAATCTGAAAATACCCCGAATCACCTGAAACTTCAATCTTCTTTAGGATTTTTTCAAATATTTTAGCTCGGCTTTCATTATCGTACTTTTCAAAAGCTTTGCGCATCGGTTTCATGATCTCATCAAAAATAGGATAATGCTCGGGATTACGGTAAAAATGCATATAAGCTTTGTGGTAAGTGGTATTGAATACTTCATAATCCTTTGATTCATAAGCCAATAAAACCCCAAATAAATAAAAAAACGAAAGAATTTCTTTGCGGAAAGATTTAGCATAGGATTTTTCATATTGGTATAAAAAATACAAACCTTTTTGCGGAAAACCGGAAACATAAGCCGAAATCGAAATACTTCCCAAGAGTACCGGACGCCATTCCAGCGCGCATTTCTCCAACCATTCATCCAGATTATTTTTGGATTCCAAATAAAGTTTTTTTACTTCATCGTAATTATATTCTTTATGCGCTAAACGGTTATCAATCAGGAAGATGATGATTTGTTGTTGTCCAATGAAATAATCCGTAGAAAAGGAGATTTTTTTTAAAGTTGAAAGTAGTTCAGTGATCTCTTCTTTCCTATTAACCAAAAACAATAAATCGGAATAATATTTCAAAAATTGAAGCGTGAAATTTTCGTTGAAACGACAAAAAGATTTCCTACTTTCTTTCAAATATCCAAAACAGCTCCGAGCCGAAAAATAGGCATCATTGAAGTTATGTTGAAGAAAATGAATATAACTCTGGGCAGCATTGTACAAAATCTGGTATTCCTGATCGAAGTATTTCATTTCACCAGAAAGAAATTTCAGATTTACAGCCAAATCTTTCAATAACTGATTATCCTTTTCATCTTTGAAATAGGATTTTTTCATCAAAAGTCTCGATTTTCTTTCGAGCTGTCGAATTCTAGTTAGTTTTTCATAGTTATGTGAATGTTCCAAATAAAATTCAATGAAATCTGTGTATTCGGTAAACGAATTAAACTTTTCTTCTTCCATACTCAAGTGCCATCTTTCGTGTAAAAGCAATTGAATGTGCGTGGCAAACCCTTTTTCTAAACATTTTTTGTAAAGAGATTCCCACTTTTTTACCGCAAGAGAAATCATTTTTTTCTCGCGAAGTGATTTGATTAAAATTAATTCATATAAAATTTCTGATTGTTCATCGGTTGATTGTCTGGAACTAACGATTGCTTCCAATAATTTTTGAAGTAAAATATGTTTTAGGTAAGCTAAATTCTTAAAACCGAATTCTTTTACTTTCTCTTCAATTTGCCCGTCATCTTTTTTTCTGTGTTTCTCAATTATCTCAAAAAGTTGCAAAAATCCGGCATCAGACAAATGTTTTTGTTTGAAATACTGAACTTCTTGATTGTTCATTTTTTTGATTAATTGAAATAAATGTTTCACATATTCAAAAATTTTGGGATGAAAACTGATTTAAATTTACAAATTTTTAAGTCAATCTGAATAATTTTTTCCGCTTAAATACAAGGGTTTGTGAAGTATTCTTGCTGAATACTTTACCATTAAACTTAAAAACTATTTTTTTTGTGAAAAAATGAAACTGAATTTTCTTATACATTTGAAATAAAAAAATACATGACCCTCTCTACTCAAAGATATTCCCCCTAAATATTCCGCGGAAACATTCGTGTTTTCGTGGGGTATTTTTACTAACCTTTACTCTTTTATCAATAAAAAATTCCCGACTTAACAGACGGGAATTTTTGTATATGAAGTTCTATTTTTAAAGCGTACCTCGTTTTTCCTGTTCTCTTTCGATGGATTCAAACAAAGCTTTGAAGTTGCCGGCACCAAATCCGCGCGCGCCCATTCTTTGAATTACTTCGTAGAAAAGCGTAGGGCGGTCTTCCACCGGTTTAGTGAAAATCTGCAACAAATAGCCTTCTTCATCTGCATCGATCATGATGCCCAATTTCTGTAATTCATTGATATCTTCTTTGAATTTGTGCATATGGTCTTTCAATCTGTCAGGAATTGCATCATAATAGGCTTGTGGCGGAATTGATAAAAATTCCACACCTCTTGATTTCATTTCAGCAACGGTTTTAATAATGTCATCTGTGGCCAAAGCCAAATGCTGAACGCCCGGACTTTCATAAAAATCAAGATATTCTTCAATTTGTGAACGCTTCATTCCTTCGGCTGGTTCATTGATAGGAAATTTGATTCTACCATTTCCATTGGCCATTACTTTTGACATCAAAGCCGAATATTCAGTTGTAATTTGTTTGTCATCAAACGAAAGGAAATTCACAAATCCCATGATGTCCTCAAACCATTTTACCCAAACATCCATTTGGTTCCAACCTACATTTCCAACCATGTGGTCAATAAATTTTAGACCTACAGGCTCGGGGTTATAATCACTTTCCCATTTTACATAGCCGGGCATGAAAAGACCCTTGTAATTTTTTCTTTCGGTAAACATGAAAACGGTTTCACCATAACCATAGATTCCGGCTTGTACGATTTCCCCATTTTCGTCAGAAGTAACTTTGGGCTCCATAAAAGAATTGGCACCGCGTTTAGTGGTTTCTTCATAAGACTTTCTGGCGTCTTCCACCCAAAGCGCAATGATTTTCACACCGTCTCCATGCTTTTTTACATGTTCTCCGATTGGTGAATCAGAGTTCAAAGCCGTTGTCAAAACCAAACGGATTTTATCTTGTTTCAATACATAAGAAGCTCGATCTTTCAATCCAGTTTCCAATCCGGCATAGGCTTCCGATTGAAATCCAAATGCCGTTTTATAGTAATGTGCAGATTGTTTAGCGTTTCCTACATAAAACTCTACATAATCTGTTCCTAATAATGGTAGGAAATCTTGAGCTCCTTCAAATATTTTTTCTAAACCGTATTCTACGCTTTTTAATTCTTGTGACATGATAGTTATTTTAATGAATTTTATACAATAATTTGTTGACTAATTGATGGTTAGGAATCTCAATTAGACCACATCGCACGATGTAAAACGGAAAGTAAAACGCGATTGTACATAATTCTCAAATATACAAAACTAATTCCACTAAAAGCAATTTGCTAAGTTGAAAAATGACCCGGAAATGCTTTTTCGGGCTTAATTCTGAAAATATTCAGTAAAATCCAGGACTTCAAAAAGCCGTAACCATAACCCATAAATTGAATTAGAGTTGTGAAAATGCTCAAAAAACCCACATGTAGACTTAGATTTTTTATACTTGAAATAATCAGAATTAAAAAGAAGTAAATTATTAATGGAATGGATAATAATATTCCTACCAATATTAAAATGTTATTAAACCAGTAGGAAAAAATATTTGAGATGTAAATTTCAACAGAAATTAATCTGAAAAAAAGAGAAAATGAACACACTAAAAAGTATAGTAAAAACAAACTCGGAAACCAATAGGTCAACTTTCCGCTTCCCGAATGTCGTTGGTTTAAAATCGGTCTTGCCACTCCGAATTGGTAAACTTGTCTGGCGAATTTTTTCAAAGAAGTTCTGCGTTTGTGAAAAACTTTCGCCTCAGGAATCAATCGGGTTTCAAAACCTTTTTCCCATAAAGTCATGCTCAAATCCGGATCTTCTCCGATGCGTAAATTTCCGAATCCATCCGTCGCTTCAAAAGCCGCTTTGGAAATTCCCATATTGAAACTTCTCGGCTGAAATTTCCCTACGTGTTTTTTTCCACCACGAATTCCACCGGTCGTCAGAAAAGAGGTCATTGAAAAGGAAATCGCTTTTTGCAAATCCGTGAAACTTTTATCTGCCGCATCTGGTCCGCCAAAGGCATCCACATAATTTTCGCTTAATTCTTTCCGAACGGTTTGAATGTAATTTTTGGGCGCAATTGTATCCGAGTCCAAAAAGATGAAATAATTCCCCGAAGCCCTTCCCATCCCGAAATTCCTGGATTTTGCGGGTCCCGAATTTTCTTTATAAAAGTAATGAATGTTTAATTTCGCTTTGAATTTATCCACAATCGACTCCAAAGAAACAGGCGAACCATCATCCACCACGATGACTTCAAAATCCGAATCGCTCTGATTTGTCAGACTTTCCAATAATTCAGTTAATTCGTCTTCGCGTTTATAAACAGCGGTGATTATGGAGAAATTCAATTTCAATTCCGGAATTTTCATCAAATTAAATTCAAATTGGCATTAAAAACAATTAATCCAGCTTTCTTTTGCGGTCTCTTTTCTCTATATAATCCCAAATCGCTTCTTTTGTAGTAAGCCAGTTCCTGCCTTCTTTGAAAGCATCAATTTTCCCTTGTCGCGCAAGTAAACTTAGATAATCCTGTCCATATGGAATTCGCTCTTCCTGTGCAATATCTGAAATCGGTTTATAGTGCTCATAAGTGTTGTTCAAAGCCGTCAAATATATGTTTAAACTTCTTTCCAGAGACTGTAAAACCAACAAAATCAGTTTGCTGTAATCTCCTTTGTTTGCTTGGTTAAGCGCATCATAGTATTTTTTTCGATCATTTTTTAGAATGATTGCCGGCGGATACCCTTCTTTCATCAATAACAAATTGAAAACCAAACGAACCGTACGTCCATTTCCATCAAAAAATGGATGTATCCACACAAATCGGTGGTGGAAAATAGTGGATTTGATAATGATGTCTAATTCGGAATTATTTACCCAATCAATGAGTTCGGTGATATGATCATCAACTTTCAAAGCATTGGGCGGAACGAAATTCGCACCTGAAATCCTCACACCTGAATTCCTGAAACGACCTGCAAATTCCTTTTCAATTTGTTTCAAAACGAGCTCGTGAACCATTAGAATCTCATTTTCTTTTAGAACATAATTTTCTGAAACCAAACTATGGATAAATTCAATGGCTTCCTGATGATTAACAGCTTCAAAATGTTCGCGCAAACTTTTTCCTTTCACTGTAAATCCTTCTTCGATGACCATTTTGGTTTCTTGTAGGGTAAGGGTATTGCCTTCTATGCTGTTGGAATTATAGGTCCACTCCAGCGTCAGGCTTTCCTTAATACTTTGTAAAGCGTAGGTGGGGAGTGGACGTAGTTTATCTAGTGCGGTTTTCTTTTCTTGAATTCGCTCGAGTGTTTTGTCAAAACCTTCATAATCATATGGATATTCCCACCAATTCATTTCTTATTAATTTCTTCAAAGATAATAAACATCGGATAGACTAAAAAATAACCTTATCCAATATTAACGATTTTTTCACAAAAAAAGCGACCTTCATCGCTTTTCTAAATTTTTTTATTGTTTTAAACTGATTTCCAATTCATCCAATTGAGATTGGTCAATTGCAGAAGGCGCATCAATCATCACATCACGTCCTGAATTGTTTTTCGGGAAAGCGATATAATCTCTAATCGTTTCACTTCCGTCCAAAATTGCAACCAAACGGTCAAAACCAAAGGCAAGTCCGCCGTGAGGAGGCGCTCCGTACTGGAATGCATTCATCAAAAATCCAAATTGTTCCTGAGCTTGTTCCGGCGTAAACCCAAGTAATTCAAACATTTGGGATTGTAATTCTTTATCGTGAATACGAATAGAACCACCGCCAATTTCGTTTCCGTTCAAAACCATATCGTAAGCGTTGGCTCTGACTTCTCCCGGATTTGTTTTCAATTTTGAAATATCTTCCGGTTTTGGTGAAGTAAACGGATGGTGCATTGCGTGCCAGCGAGTGGTTTCTTCGTCCCATTCCAGAAGCGGGAAATCCACAACCCATAACGGAGCGAATTCATCGGGTTTTCTGAGTTCCAATCTTTCGGCGAGTTCCATTCGCAATGCGCTCAATTGTTTTCTTGTGTCGTTGGCTTTACCTGCCATTATGATCATCAAATCGCCTTTTTGCGCATTCATTCTTTCGGCAAAAGCAGCAAGATCTTCTTGCGAATAAAATTTATCGGCAGATGATTTAAAACTTCCGTCTTCGTTTACCCGAACCCAAACAAAACCTCGCGCTCCGATTTGTGGACGTTGAACCCATTCTAGCAAACGGTCGATGTCTTTACGTGTATATGAATTCAAAGTAGGAGCGGAGATGCCCACCACCAATTCTTCTTTGTCAAATATTTCAAAACCTTTGTTTTGAGCTAAATCATTTAATTCGTGAAACTCCATTCCGAAACGAATATCCGGTTTGTCGTTTCCATATTTTCGCATGGCTTCTTCATAAGTAATTCGTGGGAATTTCTCGATTTCCACTCCGTGAATTTCTTTGAGAAGGTATTGGGTCATTCCTTCAAATATTTCCAACACATCTTCTTGTTCCACAAATGCCATTTCGCAGTCTATTTGGGTAAATTCCGGCTGTCGGTCGGCACGTAAATCTTCATCACGGAAACATTTCACAATTTGAAAATATTTATCCAATCCGCCCACCATCATCAATTGTTTAAAAGTTTGAGGCGATTGAGGCAAAGCGTAGAATTCCCCCGAGTTCATTCTCGAAGGAACCACAAAATCCCTTGCGCCTTCGGGCGTAGATTTGATCAAAACAGGAGTTTCTACTTCGATAAATCCTTTATCTGAGAGATATTTACGCACTTCCTGTGCTACTTTGTGTCGGAAAATCAATTTATTTTTAACCGGATTTCTTCTCAAATCCAGATAACGGTATTGCATTCTTAATTCTTCACCGCCATCGGTTTTATCTTCGATAGTGAAGGGTGGAAGTTTGGATTCGTTCAGAATTTCCAGTTTTTCAACCAGAATTTCAATTTCACCTGTCGGGATATTTGGGTTTTTGGAAGCGCGCTCAATGACGGTTCCGGTGGCTTGAATGACAAATTCTCGCCCCAGATTTCGGGCAGTTTCCAACAAAGATTTGTCGGAACGTTCTTCGTCGATGATTAATTGTGTAATTCCGTATCGGTCGCGCAAATCAATCCATATCATAAATCCTTTGTCGCGAATGACGGAAACCCATCCGCTCAAAGTTACTTTTTGATTTAAATGATTTAGGTTTAATTCCCCACAAGTATGTGTTCTGAACATTTTATTCTAAATTTTAGAGTGCAAAGGTAAGATTAGAAGTTAGAATTGAGAAACTATAAATTTGAAAATTTCTATTGAATCATAAGGACTAATTTTATTTGGACTAATTTTATCCCGAAATCATTTGAAAATTTGAATAAAATGAATACAAAAATTGGAATAATCGTTGGAAGTTTACGAAAGGAATCTTATTCGAAAAAGATTGCGAAAAATTTAATAGAATTGGCACCAGAAGGCTATGAATTGGAAATTGTTCCGATCGGAGATTTGCCTTTGTACAATGAAGATATTGAAGGAGAGAATGCACCGGAAGCTTATCAAGCATTTCGTTCCAAAATGAAAGAAAAACAAGGATTTATTTTCGTCACACCTGAATACAATCGTTCGATGCCGGGTTGTTTGAAAAACGCGATGGATGTGGGTTCACGCCCAAAAGGTCAGAGTATTTGGGCAGGAAAACCCGGAATGGTCATCAGTCTTTCTCAGGGAAATATGTCGGGATTTGGAGCGAATCATCATTTGCGCCAAGTTTTGGTGAATGTCAATGTTCCTACGATGCCCCAACCCGAAATTTATTTAGCCAAAGTGCAAGAGGTTTTTGATGAAAATGGAAAAATCAACGAGAAAACATTGGGATTTTTACAGAAAGCCATGGATGCATACATCGTATGGTTTGGAAAAATTGCAGGTTAATAATTCTAATTAAATTAAAAATAATTCTAATTTTGCACGCAATTCAGCACACGTGGTGAAATTGGTAGACACGCCATCTTGAGGGGGTGGTTTCCTATGGATGTGCGGGTTCGAGTCCCGCCGTGTGCACCCAAAGTAAAAAGGCACTCATTTGAGTGCCTTTTTATATATTTAATTAATTGATTTTAAGTAGATTGTTTATTTCCCTGAAGAGTTTTGTATCCGTAAAGCAGGATATGCAGAATTCCAAAAATCAGTGAGAAATAATAAAGTCCCGCATCATTGATTCGACCGGTTTCAGGATTTATATCGGAAACCTGGTGGTGTGCAATCGCAAGTCCAATTAGTACTAATGAAAATACAACACCGCAAATACCCACTATTTTATTGGCATTCTTCATAATTCCGGCTTGCTGGCTTGTGATTTCACTGTTTTTTACACTGTAAAACAAATAAACATCAAGTCCTATAATCATCCAAAGTATAAGTCGCATCCAAGTGTCTAATGGTAAAAAAGCCATCATAAAGAAACATACCAAAATTCCTGCAATCGGTATAAACGGAACCAAAGGCGTACGGAAAGCTCTTGGGGCATTGGGCATTGTTTTTCTCAGAACCAAAACGCCTAAACAAACCAAAATAAACGCAAATAAAGTTCCGATACTCGTCATTTCGCCCACAACTCGTCCGGGAACAAATGCAGCAAATATGCTGACAAATAAAAGGAAGAATAAGTTAGATTTATGTGGTGTACGGAATTTAGGATGAATGGCCGAAAAAACTTTTGGGACAAGTCCGTCTTTACTCATCGAATAAAAAACACGGCTTTGTCCTAATAAAAGAACCAAAATTACCGAAGCATATCCCAGTAAAATCGCCACCACAATAGATGTGTTCAACCAAGGATAAGCGGCGTGTACAACGCCATCGGGACCCAAATCTCCCATATTGCTGATTGCGATCGCAACCGGCGCAAGTTTATTAGTCGGATCCGCTCCATAAGCTTTGTAATTCGCTACTCCGGTCATTACAAACGCAAACAAAATATAAAGAACCGTACAAATTAAAAGTGAACCCAAAATCCCCAACGGCATTGATTTTCTTGGGTTTTTTGTTTCCTGAGCCGCGGTACTTACCGCATCAAAACCTATATAGGCAAAAAAGACGACGGCAGCCGCCCGAATGATACCGGAGAAACCATATTCGCCGAATTTCCCCGTATTTTCAGGAATAAACGGCACGTGATTTTCAGGACGAATGTATTGAAAACCAACCGCAATGAAAATTAGTACGATCGTAACTTTCATAATTACGATTATTGTATTTACAAAAGAAGATTCTTGAGTTCCACGGATTAAAACCATAGACATTACACTCACAATGAATACCGCGGGTAAATTCATCACTCCGGTTACCACATCTCCATTTGCCAAAGTCATAGTATCAAAAGGAGTCATTAATAACTCAG
>JAEWHB010000196.1 GCA_023388015.1 Bacteroidota bacterium | reverse complement strand
TTATATATATTTTTTGATAGAGATGATATAGTTCTTGAATATCGCAAAGAAGATTTAGACAAATTAGAAAACGAAATTGACCAATTTGTAAGTTTTTTTATCAAACAAGTAATCTATTGATCTGCTACTCTACCGTGATTTCATCCACAAAAATATAGGCATCCTCCCCTGCACTGATATGGCTTGCCGGTAATTTGCCATAATTTTCCGCTATAATTTTCACAAATCTTGCAGTTGAATTCCCTTCTACTTTTAAAGTTTCAATTTGCAATTTTTCATCTTCCGGATTAACATTTGTCTGAGTTTCTCCAAGTAAATTAAAAGTTTTTCCGTCAACGGAAACATAAACCTTCATTGATTTCGGAGCCAAAATCCAAGGACGCGCATCCTGAAGAAAATTGGCCGAAACAATTGAAATATCGGTAAGTTTTTTCAGGTCTATGACCGCTTCGAAATCAGTTCCCTGATAACCTTGCCAATCCCCTTTTCGCCAGTTTTCAGTCCCTTTGATTCCGTCCAGCAAAGCTTCCGGCGCATCTGCCGTATACAACGGATGAACTTTGGATTTAATCTGAATACTGTAATCATGCGGACGTTTATAAAAATTCGCGCTGACCATTTTACTTTTCTTATCATCCCGAACTGAAAAAGTATAAACTGTAGAAGTTTCTTTAAGAATAATCGGTTTTTTGTACAGTTGAAATTCAGAAGAATCCTTTTTGTTTACCGAATAATAAATTTGCTGACCAGATTTTATTGATTTGATTTCCAATGTTGTCTGATTGGCAAACGAACGTTCTTTGAATTTAAAATAAGGAACAGGCACAATCTGCTCATATTCCGGCTGAGTAGACTTCCGAACATTTTCAAATCCGAAATTTTTCAGTTCATCGGCAGAAGTTTTAGGAGTAATAATCCTGGAACTTCCGTCTTCAAAATTGATTTTAATTTCCTCAAAATAAGGACGAGTGGTCTGCCAGCCGGGTTCGCCAGGTGCAACTGCATAAATTCCCATTGCACTCAGAATGTACCAAGCGCTCATTTGTCCGCAATCTTCATTTCCAATGAGTCCGTCAGGCTGATTGGTGTAAAATTTATCAAGAATATGATGAATCTTCTGTCGGGTTTTGTCGGGTTTTCCTACATAATTATAAAGATAAGCCACATGATGGCTCGGCTCATTTCCATGCGCATATTGGCCCATCAATCCGGTGATATCCACCTGATGGCGGCCGGTGGTTTGTGAAGGCAGACTGAACATTTCATCTAATTTTCTTTCGAAATTATTTTTACCTCCGTGAAAATCAATCAGACCATTTACATCATGGGGAACGAAAAACGAATAATGCCAGCTGTTTCCTTCCGTAAAATGATTGTTCACTTCCCGCCCGTCAAATGGCGTGAGCCAGGCAGCGTTTTTCTTTGGTCTGAAAAGTTTGGTTTCGGGATCAAAAAGATTTTTCCAGCTTTGGGAACGCTCCATGAAATAATGATAATCTTCTGTTTTATTCAGTTTCAAAGCCATTTGGGCAATGCACCAGTCGTCATAAGCATATTCGACCGTTTTGGAAACGCTTTCATGTTCGTCATCAATCGAAATAAAACCATTTTTTTTGTAAACTTCCATCCCAAAATGATTGAGCATGGCGCTGTGTTTGGCCGCTTTGTAAGCACGGTTGTAATCAAATCCCGTGAACCCCTTCATCATGGCATCTGCAATCACAGAAACCGAATGATAGCCAATCATGCAATCAGTTTCATTTGAAGCCAGTTCCCAGACCGGTAGACGTCCACCCTGCTCAAATTGTGTGATAAATGTCTGAATGAAGTCAACCGTTCGCTCTTTTTGAATCAAAGTATAAAGCGGATGCGCTGCTCGAAAGGTATCCCAAAGCGAGAAAACGGTATAATAATCAAATCCGACTGCTCTGTGAACTTTAAAATCCCGCCCCATGTATTTACCGTCCAAATCCTGTGCAATATTGGGCTGAGTCATAGTGTGATAAAGGGCTGTATAAAAAATACTGAGTTTATTTTTATCATCTGATTTGACTTCGATTTTGGATAATTCTTTGTCCCAAGCTTTTTCGGCATCAGATTTCACCTTTTCGAAATCCCAATGTTTGATTTCGGAAGCATTGAGTTTGGCGCCTTCAAATCCGGTAAAGGAGAGCGAAACTTTGACCATCAACTCGTCTCCTTCTTTCACATTTCGGGAAATAATGATTCCGTTGTCGATGATTTTACTAGTATAATTAAGATTCTCCCAATTTTGATGTGAACTGACTTTCCCGAAATTCATCGGCTGATTAAACTCAATTCTTGCCCAAATCTGTTGGCGGGTTGCCCAAGCTTCACTGTTACGGTAAATTTCCAAAGTTTTATTATCAATAATCTTTATTTTCCCGTCCAATAATTTATCGCGGTGTTTTAAATCCAGAATGATATTGGCTTTTCCCGACTCATTAAATTTATATTTATGAAATCCAACACGTGTGGAAGTGGTCAATTCCACATCGATATCGCATTGATCAAGATGAACCGCATAATAGCCTGCAGAAGCTTTTTCACGAGCATGATTAAATCTGGATGAATATTTTTCCGGCAGAATCTCATCCACTTCCATGGTCGGCATCAGCATAATATCACCATAATCCGAAACGCCGGTTCCACTCAGGTGCGTGTGTGAAAATCCGTAAATGACATTATCTGAATAATGGTATCCGCTGCAACCATCCCAACTTCCATCAATTCGGGTATCGGGCGAAAGTTGAACCATCCCGAAAGGAAGCGTCGCACCGGGATAGGTATGTCCATGTCCGCCGGTTCCTATAAATGGATTTACATACTGATGGTAATTCTGAGCGCAAACTATCTGAATACCAAACAGTAAAATCATTAAAAAGTTTTTCATCTGAATTGTTGAGTTTCTTCAAAATTAGCAAAGTTTGTTTAATTCTGAACAATTAAAGTAAAGTCAGTGTGTGTTGTTCAAATTTCACAACCTCAAATAATTCAAAGGTTAAACCTAACATTTAAATTGGCTTCGGTTAGTGAAAGCTTAAATACCCAATTTAATTATTGACTGATAAATCGCTAATTTTATCGGAGATTCAGATTTATGCTCAGGAACAGATTCGAAAAATTAGTCGGTAAATACACAACCAATCTAAGTTTGATTGATGAATTATGGAATGAAATAGAAAGAAATTATTCTGACGAAAACAGGCATTACCATAACTTAATCCATTTGGAAAATATGATGAAGGAAGTGGATGAAGTAATTAAAAAAATTCTTAATCATGACTCTATTTTGTTCAGTCTATTTTACCACGACATCATTTACAATCCGTCAAAAAATAATAATGAAGAGAAAAGTGCTGAATTGGCCGTCAAGCGAATGAAAGAAATTGGGATTCAAAATTCTGATATTGAGGACACTAAAAAACAGATTCTTGCTACGAAATCACATCATTCAGAAGACAATGACACCTTGTATTTAATTGATGCAGACCTTTCCATTTTGGGTCAAGCTCCTGAAGTTTATTCAAACTACTCTGCAAATGTGAGAAAGGAATTCAGGATTTATCCTGATTTTATTTACAAGCCTGGACGCAAAAAAGTTTTGTTAAGTTTTCTTGAAACGGAAAGAATTTTCAAAACAGATTACTTTCATCAAAAATACGAAAAAGCCGCCAGAATGAACATAGAAAATGAACTGAAGGCAAGCTGAGAAGTTAAGAGATTTCCGGATTTATTTTACAAATATTAGAATTACAAAGAGTTTACTCCTCAAAAAACTTCTTTTCCAAAGGTCCGTTATCGGCAGCCTCAACTGAATATTCTCCAATTTTTGTACGACGAAGCGTCGTTAAATATCCGCCGGAATTCAATTCTTTTCCAAAATCATGCGCCAGCGAACGGATGTAAGTTCCTTTCCCGCAATGGACTTCAAATTCAACAAAAGGCATTTCTATTTTCGTAATCCGAAATTCATAAATCGAAATTCGTCTCGGTTTTAATTCTACTTCTTTTCCAGCACGTGCCAATTCATAAAGTCTTTTCCCATCAACCTTTACAGCCGAATGAGCCGGGGGAAGCTGATCAATTTCGCCGATGAATTTCCGAGTCGTTTCATGGATTAGTTCTTCGGTAATATGATCAATCGCAAAAGTCTGGTTTTCTTCGGATTCCGTGTCGTACGTAGGTGTGGAAACACCCAGTTTAATCGTTCCGGTATAAACTTTTGATTCTGCCTGAATTTCATCAATTCGTTTGGTAAATTTTCCGGTACAAATAATCAGAAGTCCGGTGGCTTTCGGGTCAAGCGTTCCGGCATGTCCGACTTTTATTTTTTTGAGATTATAGGTTTTTCGGATGTTCCAACGGATTTTATTGACCACATCAAAGGAAGTCCAGTCAAGTGGTTTATCAATCAGAAAAATCTGTCCTTCTTGGATTTCTTCAGACGTCATTTATTTGAAAAACAAAGAATAGGAAATTACTGTCAACCCTACAATTATACAATAAACAGAAAAATAAGTCAGTTTGGCTTTCTTTACCAATTCAATCATC
>JAEWHB010000187.1 GCA_023388015.1 Bacteroidota bacterium | reverse complement strand
GACCTTGTAAATCGGCCAGGATTGCGGTATTGAATCCAAATTCTTCATTTAGTTTGTGAATGATTTCAATGTTTCTCTCCACAATTTCATAATCGGCATGGGAGAAATTAATTCGAAATACATCCACGCCTTTTTCCATCATTTCGCGCATCCTTTCTTCTCCTTCCGTTGCCGGACCGAGTGTTGCGACGATTTTTGTTTTCTTCAGGTATTTAGGATTAAAATATTGCATCTTTTATGTTTTAAAAAATCAAACGATTTATGGTTTTAATTGAACTTGTATCAAGTTCCGTTATAAGTTGAATAAAATTATTTTCTGTAAAAATTAATTCTTCCGAATCATCTCCTGTGACTTTCAACAGAAAATTATATTGTTTGTATTGATTGATCAGTGCAGGCGCCACATCAAAAAGCGATGACAAATTTCCGAAATTTTCTCCGGTATTGATTGTGTAAGCAACATTCTTAATGATATTATAATATACACCGTTTAATTCATTTTCCCATTCAAAAACCGGATAATAGGAAATTTGTTCCTGAATCAGCACATCAATGTCTGTGCAACGCGCAAATTTGGTTCCAAAGCTACGGTTCAGGTTGTAGACAAATTGCGGAGCGTCGGAAAAAGTCGACAAGATTCCGTAAAGCTGAAAATCAATAAATTCCGCTTCATCTATCAACAATGTTTTTATAGCCATTTATAAAACGTTTTCCATCTTGTTTTGCAGGAAATAATACGCTCGTTTTGATGCGTTTTCTTCTGCACGCTTTTTGGAAGTCCCCCGCCCCTTTGAAATTACTTTTTCATTCAGACGCACGACCGATACAAAGACGATCAGGTCTTCTGCGTTGTCTTCTTCAAATGTATTGAAGTTAATTTTGTTTTTGGTTTTCTGCCCCCATTCCAGAATCAGACTTTTGTAGCTGGAAATGGTTTTTTCCAGTTTTTCCATATCGAAATGCTGATCAATGATTTTGGTAAAGATAAAATTTGCCGTCGCATCAAAACCTTTGTCGATATAAAGCGCTCCAATCAGAGCTTCGACCAAATCTCCGTTGATATCTTCTCCCAGATTTGGGTTTCCGGCCGGATGCAAACGTTTTGCTAATTGCATTTGTTTACCTACACCATTGAGTTGATTTCTCGAAACGATTTTAGAACGCATTTTGGTGAGATAACCTTCCTGCTTATCGGGTGCTTTTTCAAATATAAACACAGATATAATCAGTCCTAAAACGGCGTCACCAAGGAATTCGAGTCTTTCAAAATTGACATCGTTTCCATTTTCGTCTTTTACCTGAGCTGATCTATGAACAAATGCCTTTTTATAAATTTCAATATTTCCCGGTTTCAACCCGGTAATTTTGGTTAGAAAACCCTCAAGTTCCGCATTTTCCTGCGTCACTTTATTAAAATTCTTTTTGACGAATTTTTCTTTGATTTTCTCCCAAAAGAGCATAAGATATTAGATTTTTCGAAATACGACGCAAGCGTTATGACCACCAAAACCAAATGTATTACTCATCGCTACTCTAACTTCTCTTTCCACCGGTTTGTTGAACGTAAAGTTCAGCCTCGGATCTAGATTTTCGTCATCTGTAAAATGATTAATTGTCGGTGGAACCTTATCGTACATGATAGCCCCTACAGTGGAAACCGCTTCAATTGCGCCCGCCGCTCCCAATAAATGTCCGGTCATGGATTTGGTCGAATTAATCTGAATTTTATAGGCATGTTCACCAAAAAGTTTCTGAACAGCTTTGGATTCAGCGATATCTCCCAAAGGTGTGGAAGTTCCGTGCATATTGATGTGATCAACCTCTGCCAATCCAATCTGTGCATCCTCCAATGCGTTTTTCATCACATTGTATGCACCCAATCCTTCCGGATGTGGTGCGGTCAGGTGATGCGCATCTGCAGACATTCCGCCACCTATGAATTCGGCATAGATTTTTGCGCCACGTGCTTTGGCATGTTCGTATTCTTCAAGGATGATGCTTCCGCTTCCTTCACCCATAACAAATCCATCACGGTCTTTGTCAAAAGGTCGTGATGCTGTTTTGGGGTCGTCATTTCTGACAGATAGCGCGTGCATCGCATTGAATCCTCCGATACTTGCTGCAGTGACAGCGGCTTCTGAACCACCGCTCACGATGACATCTGCTTTACCGAGTTTGATCAGCATCAGTGCATCAATCAAAGCATTGGTAGATGAAGCACAAGCCGAAACCGTTGTATAATTAGGTCCCATAAATCCAAATTCCATGGAAATATGTCCCGGTGTGATATCGGCAATCATTTTAGGAATAAAAAAGGGATTGAACCGAGGTGTTCCGTTGCCGGTTGCAAAATTACTCACCTCTTCTTCAAATGTTTTGATACCTCCAATTCCGGAACCCCAAATCACTCCGACTCTTTGTTTGTTGACGTTGGATTCAAGGATACCGCTGTGTGCAACCGCCTCGCGTGCCGCCACAAGTCCCAATTGTCCGCAACGGTCAAGTTTACGCGCTTCCTTACGGTCAAAATGATCTTCGGGATTGAAGTTTTTGACTTCGCAGGCAAATTGGGTTTTGAATAATTGGGCATCGAACAGGGTTATGGGTGCAGCTCCACTAACCCCACCGGTTAATGCATTCCAGTATTCCTGAAAGTTATTCCCGATGGGTGTGAGCGCACCTATACCTGTTACTACAACTCTTTTTAATTCCATAAAATTGGAAAATAGTGAAGAATTATTTATTTAAATCTTCAATGTATTGAACTGCTTGTCCAACCGTTGAAATTTTCTCTGCTTGATCGTCCGGGATTTGAATGTCAAATTCTTTTTCAAATTCCATGATT
>JAEWHB010000116.1 GCA_023388015.1 Bacteroidota bacterium | reverse complement strand
TTGTCCGCCATACAATTTGCAAAATTACTTTCTAATTCAAGTGATTTGATGTAAATTTGACGTGATTTAAGTCATTCTTATTAATTATGTCCGATATATTAGAAAACGTCACCAACATCTGTACCTTATTTGAAAACCCTGAAATTCTTCAACATTTCTCAAAAGAAGAACTGGCCGAATTGAGTCACGAAAAGAAAATCATTTCGTACAAAAAGGGCGAATCCATCATTGAAGAAGGAGCTACTCCCAAAGGAATCTACTACCTCGACAAAGGTACGGCTAAAATGTTCAAGCTCGGATTCAACGGGAAAGAACAAATTTTGCGTTTTACAAAATCGGGAGACATCATCGGTTATCGTTCTATTTTGTCCAAACAACCTTACGGCGCTTCGGCAACCGCAATGGAAGATACCGAAGCTTGCTTCATTCCTGAGAAGTTCTTTCTAAAAGTACTGGAATTCCATCCCAAACTGGCTTTTGATATTTTGAGAAGAATTTCTGAAGATCTGGGTGAATCTGCCCAAACCATTACTTTCCTGGCACAGAAAACCGTTCGGGAACGTTTGGCTGAAGTTTTACTTTTATTGGAAAAGAAATTGGGAACCGACAAAGACGGATTTATTAAAATTTCGCTTACCCGTGAAGAAATGGCCAACCTCATCGGAACCGCCACAGAATCAGCTATCCGATTGATTTCTGAATTCAAAACCGACCATTTAATCGAAGTCGAAGGTAGGAAAATCAAAATCCTTGACCACGCTAAATTGGTGAAATTAGGGCATGTGAATTAAAAGCCTCCCCTAGCCCCTCCAAAGGAGGGAATTTAAAATAAACAATATTTTCACTATTTAGTGCTTTAGAACTGGAGGTAACATTTCCAAAAAAGGAAGTGCATTGTCATAATTTAGGTTTTCATATTCCAAACCTAAATTGCGAAGGTTGTAATAATAGGCATTGTGCTTTTCATAATACATTTTTTCGCTCTCCAAAAACCAGGCTTTTTCGCCCAGTTTTTCGGCGATAAACCATTTTTCCAGCAATCTTGCGGTTCGGCCGTTTCCGTCAATCCAAGGATGAATTTTCACAAAAACCAAATGAAGATAAGAAGCATAATAAAAAACTTCCTCGAAGCTCAGTTGTGCATCCAAAAGTCTTTGTAAATCAGCATAAAATTTAAACATATCCTTTTCCAAACTAAAAGGACTTGCGGCAACGTATTCAATTTTACCGTCCGGAGTAGAGCCAACCATACTTTGAATTCGGAATTTCCCACGCCACTGCTCTGCAACAAAATTTTTGCTTAAAAGAATATGTGCTTGGGAAATATTTTGGATGGTCATTCTGTTTGCCTGCGCAAAAACATAAGCTTCGTATAAATCATCAATTTTCTGCGTAAAGTCCGGCAGAAATTCCATTCCGAACTTTTTATGTTTTACATAAGAATCAAGCTCTATGTCCTCTCCTTCAATTTTACTGCTGAAAACTGAAGAAACCGATGTGTAAAAACTAAAATTTTCAGTTGAAATCTCCGCTTCCTTCAAACGGCTGAATGCATCAAAAACTCCATCGGGGAAATTCCTTAAGTATTTATCCAAAAGTTGATCTGAAATTATTTGAAGATTCATTGTCTAAATTTAAACAAATACAGGAACTTAGTCTTCCTCCTCCTCAAAATATTCAAACAGAAAATCATTGTACGGAAAACGTGTAATGTGGATTTTTTTCACTTCTTCATAAATCGTTTTTCGCAATTCGTCCATATTTTCCTTTTTGGTAGCCGAAATAAACAAAGTCGGATTTCCACTTTTGGCCATCCAAGTGCGTTTCCATTCTTCCAAAGAAATATTTTCACGACGAACTTCAGTCAAATCATCTTCGTCTTTCTGAACGTAAGAAAAATTATCGATCTTATTGAAAACCAAAACCGTAGGTTTGTCTTTGCTGTCAATTTCATTCAGAATTTCATTAACCGAATGAATATGATCTTCAAAACTTGAATGCGAAATATCCACTACGTGCACCAACAAATCGGCTTCGCGAACTTCATCCAAAGTGGATTTAAAAGATTCCACCAATTGCGTCGGCAACTTTCGGATGAACCCAACCGTGTCGGTCAATAAAAAAGGAAGATTTCCGATGACCACTTTCCGAACTGTTGTGTCGAGCGTCGCAAATAATTTGTCTTCAGCAAAAACTTCAGATTTACTCAAAACGTTCATCAATGTGGATTTCCCAACGTTTGTATAACCGACCAATGCCACACGAACGAGCGCACCGCGATTTTTACGTTGCGTCGCCATTTGCTTGTCAATTGATTTTAATTTATCCTTGAGCAAAGTAATACGGTCGCGGATGATTCGGCGGTCGGTCTCAATTTCGGTTTCACCCGGCCCACGCATCCCGATTCCTCCACGTTGACGTTCCAAGTGTGTCCACATTCGGGTCAGACGTGGTAAAAGATATTCGTATTGCGCGAGCTCCACCTGCGTTCTTGCATAAGAAGTTTGGGCACGTTGGGCAAAAATATCAAGAATCAACTGCGTCCGGTCGATGATTTTTCGTTCGACAACTTTTTCAATATTTTTTAATTGCGAAGGCGTGAGTTCGTCATCAAAAATGATGGTATCGATTTCATTTTCTTCTGCAAACTGTGTGATTTCTTCTAATTTCCCTGAACCGACAAAGAATTTGGAATCAGGTTTTTCCATTTTCTGGGTAAAACGTTGCGCAACTTCAGCTCCTGCCGTATAAGCAAGAAACTCAAGTTCGTCCATGTATTCTTCCAGTTTTTCTTCGGATTGTTCACGCGTAATCAATCCTACGAGAACAACTTTTTCATATTGGGCTTCTTTTTTCTCCAGCATAGGTTACAAATATAAATGTATCGATATAATCTTTCTGCAAGAAATGTGCGGATAATTAAGATTTCGCTAAAAATTTATTGCTTAAATTTAGCCTTTAAAAAATTTAAAACATGAAAAAAGTATTGACAATTTTAAGTTTAGCCGGACTGATTGCGTTTTCTCAAGCACAAGTAACGACACCTGCAGCCAGCGCTCCAACTGAAATGGAGATAACGGTAGGTCTGACAAAAATTGAACTCGAATACTCAAGACCCAACAAAAATGACCGTGAGATTTTTGGCAATCTCGTTCCTTACGGAAAAGTCTGGAGAACCGGCGCCAATAAAAACACAACCATCTCATTTTCTGATGATGTGATTATTGACGGACAAACTTTGAAAGCCGGAAAATATTCCATTTACACCAAACCGGAAAAGGACAGTTGGGAAATTTATTTCTATACCGACACCGAAAACTGGGGAAATCCGGAAAAATGGGAAGAATCAAAAATAGCTGCCAAAACCACAGCCAAAGCCAATAAAATTCCTTTGGAAGTGGAAACTTTATCCATTTCAATTGATGACCTGACACATGATTCAGCCAAATTGAATTTCCTTTGGGACAATGTATATGTGGAAACAAAAATCGAAGTTCCGACCGATAAAAAAGTGATGGCTTCCATCGATGCAGCTATGAAAGGTTCGCCAACTGCTCAGGATTATATGGCTGCCGCCAATTATTATTTCACCACCGGAAAAGACATTCAACAAGCCAAAAAATGGATTGATGAAGGAATGAAAGACAACAAAGAACCAAGATTCTGGCAGTTGCGTCAGCAATCCTTGATTTATGCCAAAGCAGGCGACAAAAAAGGTGCTATTTCATTGGCTCAAAAATCTATGGATCTTGCCAAAAAAGCAGGAAATGAAGATTACATCAAAATGAACCAAGACTCTATCAAAGAATGGTCGAAAAAATAAATTGAATTAAATAGTAAAAAAAGGGTGGCTGTCCAGACGTTTCGGGATCGAAGTCACCCTTTTATTTCCTGATCATTTGAATGAATTCCGGAATCTTTTCTACCTGATTTTCTTCTATGAATTTTACAAAAGCTGAGCCGATGATGGCTCCTTGGGAATATTCGATCGCGCTTTCAAATGTTTCCCGATTCCCGATTCCAAATCCGATGATGGAAGGATTTTTCAGTTTCATTTCGTGAATTCTTTTGAAATAATCTAGTTGTTCGCTTCCAAATGAATTCTTTGCGCCCGTAACGCTCGCCGAACTGACCATATAAATAAATCCGTCGGAAATACTGTCGATGTAACGGATCCTTTCTTCGCTCGTTTGCGGTGTAATCAGAAACACATTGGTCAAATTATATTGCTTAAAAATGGATTGGTAATTTTCGTGGTAAACGTCCACCGGCAAATCGGGAATGATCAAACCATCGATACCTATTTCGGCAGATTTTGCACAAAATTCTTCCACACCATATTGTAAAATCGGGTTAAAATAACCCATAATTATCAACGGAATGGAAACCAATTCCCGAATGTTTTTCAATTGTTCAAACAAAACCTCCGTCGTCATTCCATTTTCAAGTGCCTTCGTGGAACTCGCTTGTATCGTTGGTCCGTCGGCCAAAGGATCGCTAAACGGCAATCCGATTTCAATCATATCCACGCCCGATTTTTCCAAATTTCCCAAAATCTCAACTGTATTATTCAAATTGGGAAATCCCGCCGTGAAATAAATAGATAGTATTTTTTTGTTTTCTGCTAATTTATTTTGAATTCGATTCATTTTTAATTCGTTTGGCGAAACTCGAAATTCGAAATTCGAGTTTCTAAATTGAAAAATAATTGATGTATGTACTCAAATCTTTATCTCCACGACCGGAAAGATTGATGACCACAATTTCTTCCGGATTGAACTTTTTCTTTTCCAAAGCTGCAAATGCATGTGCGCTTTCAATCGCCGGAATGATACCTTCCATTTGGGTTAAATGAATTCCTGCTTGCATGGCTTCATCGTCCGTGACCGATAAAAATTCGGCTCTTCCACTTTCACACAAATGTGCATGCAACGGACCAATTCCCGGATAATCCAGTCCCGCCGAAATCGAATAAGGTTCTGTGATTTGTCCGTCTTCGGTTTGCATCAAAAGGGTTTTGCTTCCATGGATAATCCCTTCCCGACCCAAAACGGAAGTCGCCGCCGTTTCGCCCGAATGAATTCCCTTTCCGGCTGCTTCCACCGCAATTAAATTCACTTTTCCTTCGTCCAGAAAATGATGAAAAGCACCGGCCGCATTGCTTCCACCACCCACACAGGCAATTACATAATCCGGATTTTCCTTTCCTTCGGATTCTTTTAACTGGGATTTGATTTCTTCTGAAATCACACTTTGAAAACGAGCCACCATATCGGGATAGGGATGTGGCCCCACCACCGAACCGATGATGTAATATGTATCCACCGGATTGTTTATCCAATCACGAATGGCTTCGTTTGTGGCATCTTTCAGCGTTCTGCTTCCCGATTTAGCAGGAATCACGGTTGCACCGAGCATTTTCATTCGGGCAACGTTGGGCGCTTGTCGCGCGATGTCAATTTCGCCCATATAAACAATGCATTCCAAGCCCATCAAAGCACAGGCAGTCGCCGTCGCAACCCCGTGCTGTCCGGCTCCGGTTTCTGCAATGATGCGTTTCTTCCCCAACTTTTTGGCGAGAATAATTTGTCCAAGTGTATTGTTGATTTTATGCGCTCCGGTGTGGCATAAATCTTCCCGTTTCAAATAAATTTTAGCACCGTATTTTTCTGATAATCTTTGTGCGAAATAAAGAGGCGTCGGCCGTCCCACATAGTCTTTCAGCAATTGCTGAAATTCTTTTTGAAAAGATTCTGATTCGATTATTTCCAAATAAACCGATTTCAGTTCTTCCACATTTGGATACAACATTTCCGGTATGAAAGCACCTCCAAATTTACCATAATATCCATTTTTATCTACTTGATAATTCATTTCAATATTTTTAATTTCTCGTAAAATTCTTTCACCAATTCCAGGTTTTTTAAACCCGGTTCAATTTCAAACCGACTGTTGATGTCGATTGTTTGGATTTGGGGAATTTCTTTTTGCAATTCAAAAATAAGCGGAACATCCTCCATTGAAATTCCTCCACTCAAAATGATTTCTTTCTCTGAATTGTAATTTTTTAAAATTTCCCAATTGAATTTCACACCGTTTCCACCATAATTTTTTCCTTTTGTGTCCAATAAAAAAGCATCGACCACTTCATAATTCTCTAATTCTCCAAAATCGAATTCTTCACTCAAAGCAAAAGCTTTCCAGATTTTAATTTCAGGATTTAATTGTTTCAATTTTTCACAATCTTTAGGTGTTTCATCCCCGTGCAACTGAACAATATCCAATTGAAATTCCTGAATTTTTTGGGTAATTTTTTCCGGACTTTCATTTACAAAAACCCCCACTTTTTGAACTTCCGGGGAAACTTCAATCGCTTTTTCCTCAAATAACCGCGCCGATTTCTCATAAAAGATAAAACCTAAAAAATCGGGTTTTAAGTCCGAAATGGATTTTATATTTTCAGGGAATTTCATTCCACAAACTTTGAGTTTCATCGGTTTAAGTTTTGAATGAATTCAAAAGCGGATTTCCCAACACTTTCCGTTTTCATAAAACTCTCTCCAATCAGAAAGCCTTGATATCCAAAAGACTGCAACTCTTTAATTGATTCAGTATTGCTGATCCCGCTTTCCGAAACTTTTAAAAATTCATCGGGAATATGCGAAGCCAGATTTTTACTGTTATCCAAACTCACTTCAAAAGTTTTGAGGTTGCGGTTATTAACCCCGATTAAATCCAAACTTGGCATAATCGATTTCTCCAATTCCTCAAGATCATGAACTTCCAGCAAAACTTCCAATCCAAAATTTTGAGCGAATTTTGAAAATTTTTCGATTTCATTCCGGCTCAAAACAGCTGCAATCAGCAAAATCACATCGGCACCAAAAGCTTTGGCTTCCAAAATCTGAAATTCGTCCACGATGAATTCTTTTCTGAGCAAAGGCAAATCACAACTCGCCCTTGCCAAAAGCAAATCGTCCAGCGAGCCGCCAAAATATTTGATATCGGTCAAAACCGACATTCCGCAAACACCCGCATTTTCATAACCTTTGGCAACATCGCCCACGTTGGTAGATTGATTGATTTGGGATTTGGAGGGCGAACGTCTTTTGAATTCGGCGATGATTCCGTAGGAAGAATTTTTCAATTTTTCTTTTAATGAAATAGTTTCCCGCTGAAACAAAGCCGAATTATCAAATTGCGTAGCCGGAATTAAGGCTTTTTTCAATTTGACTTCCTTTCTTTTATCGGCAATTATTTTTTCTAAAATGTTCAATTCTATAATTTTTAACCACAAAGCGTACAAGGATTTTCACAATGGCCACTAAGTTCAATTTCTACTTAATTCAATTAATTTATTCAAGGATTTATCGGCATTTCCGTTCAGCAAATTCTCTTTTGCCAAATAAAATCCTTCCTTGACGGGAATATTTTTGACCATCGAAATCGCAAATCCTGCATTGGCGGAAACCACGTTATTTTGGGCGTCGGTTCCTTTGCCCGAAATGACTTTAAGGAAAATTTCCGCTGATTCCGCAATCGTTTCTCCGCCTGAAATTTCTTCGTCAGAAACAGTTTTCACATCAAAATCAGAAGTTGTCAGAATCCCTTCTTTGGCATTTGAAATGAATTTACAATCGGTGGTCAGGGAAATTTCATCGTGACCCGAAAATGAATGTAAAATCGTGTAATTTTTATCGCCTTTCTGATACAAATAAGCGTACATCCGCATCAATTCCAGGTTGAAAACTCCGGTAAGTTGATGTTTGGGAAAAGCCGGATTGATCATCGGTCCAAGCATATTGAAAAAGGTTTTCAACCCCAATTCTTTTCGGACGGGCGACACGTTTTTCATGGCAGGATGAAACAAAGGTGCGTGGAGAAAACAAATTCCTGATTTGTCAAGACTTTTTCTCAGAAAACTCTCATCAGAACTGAATTTAATGCCCAACGATTCCAACACATTACTGCTACCGCTCACGGAAGAAACACCATAATTCCCGTGTTTTGTAACCGGAACTCCCGACCCGGCAACGACAAAAGACGCAAGCGTGGAAATGTTGAAAGTGTTTTTCCCATCACCACCTGTTCCGCATAAATCGACCGTTTCGACATTGTCAAAATCCAGTTTTTTACAAAGTTCGAGTAAGGCATTTCGAAACCCTTCCAATTCGTCAATCGTAATGGGTCGCATCATAAAAATCGTAAGCAAAACCGCAATGGATCCCGGATTGTGTTTCCCTTCGGAAATTTCAATCAGAAGATTTCTTGCTTCTTCTTTGCTCAGCTGTTCGTAGTGTGTTAGTCTTTGAATGATGTTTTTCATTTGCTTGATTTGACGAATTGGATTGAGTTTCTACGAGGAAATTAAATTTAAAGTCTGATCCAGTTTTCAATGATTTTTTTGCCATGCGGTGTCAAAATGCTTTCCGGATGAAATTGCACGCCGCGCACATCAAATTCCCGATGACGAAGTGCCATAATTTGTCCGTCTTCGTCCACTGCGGTAATTTCGAGGTCATCGGGGAAATCCGTTTTGGAAACCACCCAGGAATGGTATCTTCCAATTTCAAAATGAGAGGGAACGTTCTTGAACAAAGGTTCGTCACTGACTTTTGCAATTGCATAAGTCGCGATGCCATGGTACACTTTTTCCAGGTTTTCTAGTTTTCCACCAAAAATTTCTCCAATTGCCTGCTGTCCTAAACAAACACCGAAAATGCTTTTGGTCTGAGCAAATTTCTGAATGATTTCCAGCAATTTCCCGGCTTCGCTCGGAACTCCCGGGCCGGGTGAAAGGAGAATTTTATCGAACTCTTCCACTTCTTCCATTGAAATTTTATCGTTTCGCCGGACAATGACTTCCGCACCTAATTCTTCTAAATAATGAACCAGATTGTACACAAACGAATCGTAGTTATCTATGACTAATATTTTCTTTTTCATAATTTTTATTTCTTGTGGCTTGCTTAAATCTTTTCAGCTAAATCCAAAGCTTTGTTTAAAGCGCCCAATTTGTTGTAAACTTCTTGTAATTCATTTTCCGGAATGCTTCCCGAAACCACTCCGGCACCGGCCTGATAATACAAGTGATGGTTTTTACTCAAGAACGAACGGATGATAATCGCATGGTTGAAACTTCCGTCAAATCCCATAAAACCAATTGCCCCACCGTAAAAATCGCGGTTTACATTTTCGTATTTTTCCAAAAGCGACATGGCTTTGTATTTGGGAGCGCCGCTCAAAGTTCCGGCCGGAAAATTATCGGCAACGACCTGAAACGGATGGATTTCTTTTTGGATTTCACCTGTCACTTTACTCACCAGATGAATCACATGTGAGAAATATTGAACCTCCCGAAACACCTCCACCCGAACATTCCGTGCATTTCGACTTAAATCATTTCGCGCCAGATCCACCAGCATCACATGTTCCGATTTTTCCTTTTGGTCATTGCTTAATTTTTTAGCCAAAACCGCATCCTCCTCATCATTTCCGGTTCTTTTAACCGTTCCGGCAATCGGATGTATTTCTACTATTCTATTATTGATTACCAACTGAGCTTCAGGTGAACTTCCGAATATTTTAAAATCACCATAATCAAAATAAAACAAATAAGGCGAAGGATTTACACTCCGCAATGTGCGGTAAACGTTGAATTCATCACCGGAAAACTTCTGAATGAATCTTTTGGATGGTACAATTTGAAATACGTCACCCCGCTGACAATGGTCTTTGCATTTCTGCACCAGTTCCTTATATTCCTCATCAGAAATATTGGTTTGAGGTGTTCCCTGTTTTTTGAATTCAAATTCCGCAAAAGATTTGACTTTCAACAAACTTGAAATTTCATCCAAATTGTCTGAACCGTCTGTACTATGACTGAAAACATAGGCTTCATTGTTGAAATGATTGATGGCGATAATGTTTCGGTAAACGGCATAATACAAATCGGGAATTTGCAAATCTCCATCCTTTTTTTTGATTTTTAAATCTTCAAAATAGCGTACCGCATCATAGCTCATGTAACCAAATAATCCGTTTTGGATGAATTTCTCCGAACTTGGATTGGCTTCAAAATTAGAAGCAAAACCCTGAATTTCAGCCACTAAATTCACCGAATCATTCAAAGAAACTCGTTCTGTCTTCCCATCGGGAAATTCTTTGAGCAATTCTTCATTCTGCACTTTTATGGAAGCCATCGGTTGAAAACAAATATAGCTGAATGCATTCTCATTGGCATGATAATCAGAACTTTCCAACAAAATGGAGTGAGGAAATTTGTCGCGCAATCTGAGATAGACCGATACCGGCGTGATGGTATCAGCCAGAAATTTTCGTGATTTGGTATGTAATTTATATTTCATTTTTTAGGTTTCAGAATTTCGGATACAAAAAAAGCCCGTCGTGAAGACGGGCCTTTGATTTTATTCCAAGAGGTATAGCTTCACTACTTTCGAAGTTGCGAAGTCCACCACCAATTGTTATTTAATTCTAAATTTTTCATGTTTTGATTTTTCAAATTTAGAAATTGATTTTGAATTTGCCAATTTTTATTTTCCTATTTCTTCCAATTCATCTAATTCGTTATCCGGTTTGTTCCAAATCGTCTGAATGAAAACCGCAATCAAAATCACCAAAGCACAACCAAACAAATTCAACCATAAATACGGCATCCAATCAAATTTCCATCCGATGATCACGATGATTTGCGTGATGATTGCCGCAATGAAAACCGAATTCCCACGGATGAATCTAAAGAAAAACGCCAGCAGGAAAATTCCCAAAACATTCCCGTAAAATATCGATCCGATGATGTTGACCAACTGAATTAAATTGTCAAATAAATTCGCAACACAGGCAAATAAAATCGCCAAAACGCCCCACAAAAGCGTAAACCATTTCGACATTTTCAGATAATGTCCGTCTGTTTCTCCTTCTTTGTTTCGTTTGTACAAATCCATTGTGGTGGTCGTTGCCAACGCGTTTAATTCAGATGAAGTAGAAGACATCGCCGCACACAAAGCCATCGCCAGCAAAAGTCCGATGACGCCTTTCGGTAGATGATTAAGAATAAAATGAATGAAAACGTAGTCTTTATCGTTGGTTTCTACTGTGGAATCGGCTTGTGAAATAATTTGTCTTGCTTCGTCACGCAGTTCTTTGTCTTTGTTTTCTGCCGAAATAATGGCTTTTTTTAATGTTTCTTTTTCAGATTGTTCTGCACTTGTATAATTAAAAATCAAATCTTTTTTGGCTTCGAAATTTTCTGAATTCTTTTTTTCCAATTCTGAATATTGTTCAAAATAGGTTGAATTCTCAATAGATTTCTGAGCCACCGGATTGAAATTCAAAGGAGAAGAATTGAATTGATAAAATACAAAAACCATCACACCAACCAATAAAATAAAGAACTGCATGGGTACTTTGAGGAATCCGTTCATGATCATTCCCATCTGACTTTGCTTCACTGATTTTCCGCTCAGATAGCGTTGAACTTGACTTTGATCCGTTCCGAAATAACTCAGCGAAAGGAAAGTTCCGCCGATGATACCACTCCAAATCGTATATCGGTTATCGAAATCAAAGGAAAAATCCAGAATGTCCATCTTTCCGCTTGCTCCTGCAATTTCCAGGGCATTGGAGAAAGTAATTCCATCGGGAAGCGAATAAACCAAAATGACAAAAGCCACCGCCATTCCGCCCATCATAATCGCCATTTGCTGTTTTTGGGTGACATTTACCGCTTTGGTTCCGCCCGAAACAGTATAAATAATGACCAGTGAACCGATGATGATATTCAACCAAGTCAGATCCCAACCCAAAACTGCAGACAAAATTATCGAAGGTGCGAAAATGGTAATCCCGGCCGATAAACCTCTTTGAATTAAAAACAAAGAAGCCGTTAAAGTTCTGGTTTTCAGATCAAAACGACTTTCCAAAAATTCGTAAGCCGTATAAACATTTAATTTATGATACAAAGGAATGAAAACCAAACAGATGATGACCATCGCAATCGGCAATCCGAAGTAAAATTGTACAAAACCCATCCCGTCGTGAAAGGCTTGTCCGGGTGTGGAAAGAAAGGTGATCGCACTGGCCTGAGTCGCCATTACGGACAATCCCACGGTAAACCAATTTGAGTCGTTTCCTTTCAGAAAATCCTGCACACTGCTTTGACCACGCGTCTTCCAAACTCCGTAAACCACGATGAACAACATCGAACCAATCAATATAATCCAGTCAACTCCGTGCATCAGCTAAAAATTTTCATCAGAATGTAAAACACGAGAATGTATCCGGCATTGGCGAGCAAAACCCAGGTGTAGGATTCGCGCCAGGACTTTTTAATGAGTGTTTCTTTTTCTTTCATTT
>JAEWHB010000106.1 GCA_023388015.1 Bacteroidota bacterium | reverse complement strand
TTCTAACTGCCTTTTTGGCAATGGGTTGTGAGTCCAAAAAAGAAGAAGCCGTTGTGGAGCAACCCATAGAACTGATTGATGAGCATAATGCCCGAAATTCGTTGGATTATTTAGGAACTTACAAGGGAACCCTTCCATGTGCGGATTGTGAAGGAATTGAGACCCTAATTGTTTTGAACAAAGATGAAACTTATGAAATCAAAACAAAATATTTAGGCAAAGGAGATAATTCTTTTTCAGATTTGGGAAGCTATACTTGGATGGAAGATGGCAATACCTTAGAATTTGAAAGTACGGATTCAGAAGTCACTTATTATTTTGTTTCCGAAAACAAATTGATTGCTTTAGATCAAGAAGG
Organism: Bacteroidota bacterium; assembly: GCA_023388015.1. Classification (GTDB taxonomy): domain Bacteria; phylum Bacteroidota; class Bacteroidia; order Flavobacteriales; family Weeksellaceae; genus Moheibacter. The sequence continues at coordinate 2,242 of JAEWHB010000106.1, read as the reverse complement.
AAACCGAATTACAGGTGATTTAGCTCAGTTTTATGAATTAAATAAACAGTAATAAAATAGTTTGGCACAGTGTTTGTAATTATACAAATCGGAATTTAGTAAAATAAATTGTCCTCATGTGTTAATTAAGGTAAAAGGCCCGTCCCTCAAACGGGCTTTTTTCTTTTTATCAACTTTCGAAATCCAATAGGATTTTAATTTTTAAGAATTGGCCATGAACTCTTCCGCTTTTTCCACCATATTTTTCGAACCGCAAAAGAAAGGAACGCGCTGATGAAGTTCAGTCGGCTGAATGTCCATCACCCTGTTAAATCCATCTGAGGCCTTTCCGCCGGCTTGTTCAGCCAGAAACGCCATTGGATTACATTCGTAAAGCAAACGAAGTTTCCCATTCGGACTTTTGGTTCCGGACGGATAAATATAAATTCCTCCTTTGATTAAATTTCGGTGAAAATCCGCGCAAAGTGAACCGATGTACCTTGAAGTATAAGGCCTGTCTTCTTCTACTTTCTGACAATATTTAATGTATTCTTTCACGCCTTGTGGAAACATGGCATAATTTCCTTCGTTGACGCTGTAAATTTTTCCGTCTTCAGGAACTCTCATTTGAGGATGTGACAAATAAAAAGTTCCGATGGAAGGATTCAGCGTAAAGCCATTCACTCCGTTTCCGGTGGTATAAATCAGCATAGTTGAACTTCCGTAAACCACATAGCCGGCTGCCACTTGTTTATTTCCGGGTTGAAGGAAATCTTCAAGCTGAACAGGTGTTCCCTCGGGAGTTACCCTTCTGTAAATCGAAAAAATAGTTCCTACAGAAACGTTTACATCAATATTGGAAGAGCCGTCGAGCGGATCAATCAACACCACGTATTTACTTTTTTCGGAATTCTGATGATTTTCGATTCGGATGAAATCATCATTTTCTTCTGAAGCAATTCCACAAACAACTTCTCTCTGAGAAAGGGTTTTGATGAAGGCGTCATTGGCAAAAACATCCAACTTTTGCTGTTCTTCTCCTTGTACGTTTTCAGCCCCGAATTTGCCCAGAATATCAACCAATCCGGCCTGATTTACTTTGTGATTTACGATTTTGGTTGCTAGTTTGATGGAGCTCAGCAGTCGCGTTAATTCTCCCGATGAATATTGGAAATCTTTTTGGTTTTCTATGATAAATTCGCCTAAAGTCTGGCCTGCTTCTAAATTCATGCTTAAATCATTTTTTGGGTTTTACAAATATACATCAATAGATGGATTATCTTTGTTTTATAAAATTTTCACCCCATGGAAAGATTTTTACTTCTACTAACTTTCATTGTCGGTTTTGGTTTAAACGCACAAGACTATAAACCCATGCTGGAATCTGTCAACGAATGGCATCTGACCAACTGTTATGGTGGTTGTATGACGGATGTTTATTATACCGATGGCGATACCATCTTTAACAGCCAACCCCATAAAATCCTGGAAGGCTATCATTACATTTCACGAACTTTTCTGCTTCGTGAAGAAGTAGAAGAAAAAAAGGTCTTTCTTACAAAATTTAACGAACACAACCATGTCGATGAATATTTACTTTACGACTTTTCGGTAAGTGTTGGGGACACAATTCAAATGTTTAATCCTATCACGCCTTTCCCTGCCGATGCCGGATTTTTTAAACTGGATTCCATCCGAAACATCAATTTGGTTAATGATATTTCGCATAGGCATTTTTATTTTTCGCCAACCGAATCCAATGAAATTACAGATTATAATGTAATTTGGATAGAAGGCGTTGGTTCACTTTCCATGATTACGGCTCCGGGCGGGAAGGCCAACATCAATGGCGCCGGAAAACTCAGCTGTCTATTTAAAAATAACGATTTGGTTTATGAGAATTTGGATTCCATATCAGGTTGTCAGTCGGTTATGAAAACCAAAGAAATCGACAGATTTAACAAAAAACCTGAATTATTTTTCAAACGAAAAACGAAATCCTATCACCTGAAAGGTGCTGAAAACGTCAAGTTAATTGAATTTTATGATTTGAACGGAAAACTTATTCAGCAACAAAAAGTCAATACATCGGAAACAGAAGTTAAGTTGAACAAAATATTTAGTCCGACCGGAGTTTATATCCTTCGGGTAATTTTAAGAGACGAAAAGGTTTATACGTACAAATTACAGCAATGGTAGTTTCTTGAAAGTCTTCATTGCTATATATTTGCATACAATTAGAGAAATTTAATGAAAGTATTCA
>JAEWHB010000094.1 GCA_023388015.1 Bacteroidota bacterium | reverse complement strand
CAATGTTTAGAAAATCTTTTGCCGGATTTGGATAAATCGTGGTTAAATCAGCCGAAATAAATTCGGGATCGCTCACTGAAAGCGTTTCTAGATTCAGTTCAAATTTTACCAATCCCAAATCTGAAGTGGCAATGTACACATCGGCAAAATCTTCTCCGAAATTAATGGCTGTTGATGTGAAAACATGTGTTGAATTCAGGAAATACAAATCAGCCGGATCAACGGTTTCCCAGTTTTCGCCTCCATCTTTGGTAAATCGTAAGGCAAAACCAGAGGCATTTGAATTGTGAATTACCGCAACAATTTGTCCGTCTGCATGAGTTGAATGGGCAATATTGTGCGCAAAACCTGAATGAATTTCTTCCCAATTAGCACCATTGTCAAGAGAAGTGAAAATTCCACCCGAAGTTGAAATGGTTAATTGATTTGAATTCAATGGGTTTTGAACCATTTTCATAATCAAATCATTAGCGTTGTGCAAAGATTCCAAACCGGTGCTGCTATCGTTCCAGCTTGTTCCGCCATCGGTTGATTTATAAATTCTACCGCCTTGCGAAATAGTCACATTGTCCGAATTTGTTTGGTCAAAAAGAATGTTCATAATACGTCCTTCCGCTTGAGGTGTATTGATCATTTCGGTCTGAACATTGTCAAGGTTTGTAAAATCAATCTTTTGAATTTCTATGTTTTCTCCAAATGAAGAAAATGCTGCCCACACTATGTCGGATTCGTCAGGAACGGAAACTACCGTATTTGATTCATTAGAAAAAATACTAAAAATCTGATTTTGCGTAGCGCCATGATCGTCACTCACTTTCAGCGAACTTCCCATAAATCCGCCGCTGAATGAAAAAGTTCTTCCTGCCTTATTTGGGTCGATGTGAAGCGTAGTTCCTGGCGAATTTGATACCATATTCAGCGCCATAAGGTTATAGGCATTGTCTTCCATGGTTTGAAGGTTTCTATGTACAAAACCAAATTGTGCACCATAATAAAGATGCGCTTCTTCGCCGTTTGAGAAAAATTTTATGTTCCCATCCGACACGAAATAAGGAGTTTTAACGCGTTCCATAGTGTCGCCTTTATCCGTAGAGAAAAAAGGATAATAATTGGAACTGATGAGAACTTCATTTTCATTAAAAGGATTGAAAGAAGCATTCAGGCCATAACAATATTCTTCAATATTGTCATAAGCATTTGGATATACATTCACTTCCCAAGTTGCGCCTCCGTCATGAGAAATAGCCACTTCGTTTTCTTCCAAAACAATGATGTTGTCGGGATTAGAAGGATTGAATTCGATGATATTGATGCAATCGAGAATATAATCCGTCCAGGAAATTAGAACCAAATCCCAAGTCGTACCACCGTCTGTGGATTTGTACAATCCCTGCGAATGATCAGGACCACCTGAAAGGCTAGATCCTAACCAGATTTCGTCTGAATTTTCGGGATGGAAAGCAATCGGATCAAAGTTAATACCCGCTAGTTTTTCGGTCCAGTTTTGGCCGCCGTCTTCAGAAATCAAAAGCCCGCCGTCGATATCCGTATTACCGTTTCCTCGCATCAGGAAAAGTTTTGATGAATCGTCTGGGTCGATGGCCACATTGTTCAGGAAAATATTAAAATTATCTACCGTATAATAAACTTCTGACCAAGTTGCACCGCCGTCTGTGGTGTATTGCGCTTTTTCATAATTGGCAATTCCGATTTTAAATCCTTGTCCCACGAGCGCTACATCTGTATCATTTTCCCAAATCGAATAGCTGTTGATCCATTCTCCATCTGCACTTTGAAATGGCAATTGAAATTCTTTTGTGATGGTTTGAGATGTCAAGTCATAAATCATCAGCGAATAATTCGCTGTGTTTTTCGAATAAAAACTAAGCGCGTTTTCGGTCTCAATAAAATTTAGACCGTCAAGATCACCATCGGAATGAGAATAAAAAATTTCCCAGGTTTGGCCATTATCCTCTGACGAAATGATATGATTGCCCATCGTGAGCGCGTAAACTTTGCTTTCTGTATTTTTATCGTAAGTCAGGTCAAAAATTCTTCCGAATTCCTCTGATCCGATCACCTGAAATGGCGATTGAGAAAAGCCAATTGAACTCAGAAAAATGAGGAAGAAAAATGTAATGTTTTTCATGTGTTGATTTTTTCTGTTAATTTTTCTGCAATTTCAAATTCAGATCATGAAATAAAAAAAATAACTGCGGAATAAGTAGGACGGAAACACGGAAAAACCGTGACATTTTTTCTAAATAACTGATAGGTAACTATATAAATCAATCTCTTCGGGTAGATTCATTTTTTTGATTATACGTTCTTTTCGTTTTCTGCAAGCTTCCACGGTGATGTTGAGAAGCGATGAAATTTCCTTGGAAGTCATATTCATGTAGACATAGGAAAGGTAACGAACATCGTTGGAGGTTAATTCTGGATGATTTATTTTTAAAGATTTCAGAAATCCGTGGTTAACTTCTTCAAAATGGGTAAAGAAATCATCCCATTCCGATTCCTTTTTTAAATGATTTTTCAGATCCAATATTTTCCTTTTCAGGTTTTCATTCGCCCTGATTTCCGATTCAAGCGAGAGGGATTCAATTATATTTTCAATCAATTCATTACGTGTGGAAATGGATAAGGCTTTGGAGGCAAGCTGACGGTTTTTGGCCTCGATTTCAATATCAAATCGTTCTTTTTCTTGTAATGCAGAAGCACTTT
>JAEWHB010000076.1 GCA_023388015.1 Bacteroidota bacterium | reverse complement strand
CAAATGATAGTCTATATACTTTTGGACATTATTATTCTGCTGATGCTATAAAATAATTTAATTTCCAACCTTGACAAGGTTTTTAAATGAAAGAAGTCTATTTTCTATCCTCTATTTTCTATTCTCTATTCTCTTTATCCAAAATACTCGACAAAATCATCCCCGCATGCACCCTTGAATTTTCAATGAACCATTTATGGGTTTCCATTCCGCCGCAAACCACGCCTGCCAGATAGATTCCTTTCACATTGGATTCCATCGTTTCCGGATTATAATTTGGAATAAATAAGCCGTCGTCGGACAATTCAATTCCGCAGGATTGGAGGAATTCAAAATTGGGACGATAACCCGTCAAAGCCAACACAAAATCATTTTCAATTTCTACTTCGCCTTCCGGCGTTGAAATTCTCACGGAATTCTCCTTGATTTCTTTTAAATTCGAATAAAAATAAGCTTTGATGCTTCCTTCTGCAATTCGGTTTTCGATATCGGGTTTTACCCAATATTTCACACGTTCGTGAATTTCTCCTTTACGAATGACCATGGTTATGTCAGCACCTTTTCGCCAACATTCCAAAGCAGCATCCACCGAAGAATTATTAGCGCCGACAACAACGATTTTCTGACCTGCATAAGGATGCGCTTCTTTGTAATAATGCGAAACTTTCGGCAAATCTTCTCCGGGAATATTCAATAAAATTGGCGAATCATAAAATCCGGTTGCAATGATTATATTTTTTGAATAATATTCTGATTGATTAGTTTTTATGAATTTTAATTTATCTTTTGATTCAACACTAAAAACTTCTTCATATAGATGAATATTCAACCCGAAATGTTGCTGAACTCTTCGGTAATATTCCAGCGCATCCTGCCGTCCCGGTTTAAACGAAATACTCGTAAAAGGAACTTCGCCAATTTCCAGTCTTTCGGAAGTTGAAAAGAAAGTCATATACAAAGGATAATTGTAAAGACTATTGACCAAAGCACCTTTTTCAATCACCAAATAATTCAGGTTTTGGCGTTTGGCTTCAATCGCACAAGCCATCCCGATGGGTCCGGCTCCTATTATTACAACGTCATATGGATTTTGCATAGTGCCAATTTAAAAACTTTCAGTGATTCAGGAAATGATTTTATTTCACTTAGACAATTTTAAATTTTAAAACTGCTAAAAGCTTAATTTAATCTTGACTTATGATATTTCAAACTTCTGAAATTAGCACTATTTTAGCCAAATGAAAGGAAACAGGATAAGCATTTTTCTTTTTTTGGTTCTGAGTGTAATTCTTACCTCTTGTTCGGAACGCAATCCAACCGATGATTCAAAAATTTTCCGGCTAAATCGTTACGACAATATTTCTTCTCTCGACCCGACTTTTGCCCGAACCCAAGCCAATAATTGGGTTTGTAACCTGATGTACAATAGTCTCGTAAAGTTGAATGATAGCCTGGAAATCGTTCCCGATATTGCCAAAAGCTGGAAAATTTCGGAAGATGGGAAAACTTATACATTTACACTTCGAAATGACGTTTATTTTCATAAAAATTCGGTTTTCGGCAAAGATTCAACGCGAATTGTAGTCGCTTCCGATTTTGAATACAGTTTCAAAAGGCTGACTGATCCGAAGGTTGGCGGTGCAGGAAGTTGGGTTTTGAATAACGTAGAAAGCTTCAAAACTTTAAATGATTCCCTGTTTCAAATCCGGTTGAAAGAACCCTTTCCTCCTTTTCTCGGTTTGTTGAGTATGAAATATTGTTCCGTGGTTCCAGAAGAAATGTTCCGAAACGGACAGGAGGATTTCAGAAAAACCCCAATTGGAACAGGACCTTTTCAGTATCAACTTTGGGAAGACAACATAAAATTAGTGCTGAGAAAAAATCCGCTTTATTTTGAAAAAGATGAAAAGGGGAATTCTTTACCTTATTTGGAAGCGGTTTCCATGACATTTCTCCCGGAAAAGCACAGCGAATTCCTGCAATTAATTCAGGGAAATCTTGATATGATGGCGGATTTAGATCCTTCTTATAAAAATGAAATTCTGACGCCGGTAGGCGAACTCAATCCCAAATACGATGATATTCTCGATCTTCACAAATACGATTACTTGAGTACGGTTTATTTGTGTTTTTATTTGGATGACGGAAATCCGGTTGATGAAAAACTGCGTCAGGCCATTAATTATGGGATTGACAAACCCAAAATGGTCAAATATATGATGAACGGAATGGCAACTGCTGCAGAAAGCGGATTCATTCCAAAAGGACTTCCCGGATTCAGCGAAAATGCCGGATACGATTATCAGCCACAGAAAGCACGCGAATTAATCAGAACTTATCAAAATGAAAAAGGAAAGCTTCCGATTATTCAACTGACAACGGTTCAGGAATATGCCGATATTTGCGAATACATTCAGGCGCAAATGGCCAAGATTGGCTTGAATATTGAAATAAACGTGGTGCCCGGTCCGACGATGCGTGATGGTAAATCAACAGGGAAATTTCAGTTTTTCAGAGCCAATTGGGGTGCCGATTATCCAGATGCTGAAAACTTTCTTTCGCTTTACTACAGCAAAAATTTCGCACCGGAAGGACCGAATTATTCGCATTATAAAAATGAAAAATTTGACCAGTTATACCTGAATTCGTTCAATGTAAGCGATGATAAAAAACGTGAAAAAATGTACAGAGAAATGGATAGTCTGATGATGAAATCTGCACCAATAGTGCCTTTGTTTTATGATCAGACCAGTATTTTCCTGCAAAAAAACATAAAAGGATTTTCAATGAGTCCTGTCAAATTATTGGATTTAACGAGGGTCTATAAAACAAATAATTAAAGTATTCTGTTTCAGAATTATAAATAAAAAATAAAATGAATATTCCGGATATTAATTTAAAAAGAATTGTTGTAATCGGAGGTGGCTTCGGCGGACTTCGTCTGGCCAAAAAATTATCAACCAAAGATTATCAGGTTGTTTTATTGGACAAGCACAATTACCACGCTTTTCAGCCGCTGCTTTATCAAGTGGCTACAGCCGGATTGGAGCCTGATTCGATAGCCCACGCCATTCGGCAGGTATTTGCAGGAAAGGAAAATTTCTATTTCCGGATTGCAAATGTGGATGAAATAAATACCTCCAATCAAACGATTTCTACCAACATCGGAAGCATACATTATGATTATTTAGTAATCGCAACCGGCTCTGACACAAATTATTACGGAAATAAAAACATTGAACGACACGCAATGCCAATGAAATCAATTCCCGAAGCATTGGATTTGAGAAGTTTGATTCTTCAGAACCTTGAAAAAGCATTGCTGACCAATGATTTAGATGAACGTTCGCGTTTGATGAACTATGTAATCGTGGGTGGCGGTCCGACCGGAGTGGAATTGGCGGGCGCAATGGGCGAATTGAAAAAACATGTTCTTCCCCACGATTATCCAGATTTGGATATTAGGAGAATGAATGTTCACCTAATCCAAGGCGCAGACCGATTATTGCCGACTATGTCTCAGAACGCTTCAGATAAAGCCTTCACCTATCTTGAAGAACTGGGTGTTCAGGTTTGGTTCGATATGATGGTAAAAGATTATGACGGAAAAGTAATTACCACCGACAAACGTCCTTTTGAAGCCACTACCCTTATTTGGGCAGCCGGCGTGAAAGGAAGTCTGATTCCCGGAATTGACGGCGAAGGTGTAATTGTAGGCGGCCGATACGTGGTGAATGAATTCAACCAAATCAAAGGTTTTGAAAATATTTATGCACTCGGCGATGTGGCATTGATGATCACACCCGAAAACCCCAAAGGAGATCCGATGGTAGCGCAAGTAGCCATTCAACAGGGAAAACTTTTGGCGGAAAACTTTGAAAAATTAAAGGATAACAAACCGATGAAATCTTTTAAATACAAAGACAAAGGTTCTATGGCAACCATAGGGCGGGACAAAGCGGTGGTCGATTTACCGGGCTGGAAATTTGCCGGATGGTTTGCTTGGTTTGTGTGGATGTTTGTGCATTTGGTTTCGCTTGTCGGATTCAGAAACAAAGTGGTAGCGCTGATGAACTGGGTGGTTCAATATTTTCAATACAACAAGAGCGTTCGGCTTATCATTCGTCCTTACAAAGGCAAAAAAGAACCTTCAGAATCAGATCCTGCAATGTTTTAAAACTAAAATTCAGATTTAAAAAATTTATTTTATCTTAGTTTAAATTTAAACTTATGATAAAAGCACTCAGCTTCCTGAGCATTCTTCTGATACTTTCAAGTTGCAAAGGACAAACAGCAGATCCGATTCCTGTTCACGAAACCTTCACAATTGACTCAAAAGAAGTCGGTGAATTAAGAACCCTAAATATCTGGTTGCCGGAAGATTACAAAACAAGTGGCCTCTCTTATCCGGTTTTATATATGCCCGATGGCGGTATTCAGGAAGATTTCCCACATATTGCCAACACGCTTTCCGAACTGATTCAAACAAAGAAAGTACCTCCCTTTATTTTGGTAGGGATTGAAAATACCCAAAGACGAAAAGATCTTACACCGCCAACGCAAGTTGAAAAAGACAAAGAAATTGCGCCTGTTGTAGGCGGCTCGCAAGAATTCAGGAATTTTATTAAAAATGAATTGATTCCTTACGTAAATTCAAATTACAGAACCACAAACGAAAAAGGAATTATCGGTGAATCACTTGCCGGACTTTTTGTAACCGAAACTTTAATGGTTCAACCCGAATTATTTGATTTTTATATCGCATTTGACCCTTCGCTTTGGTGGAACGACAAAGATTTACTAAAAAATTCGGAGAAAATTTTAACTGAATTCACATCAGAACCCAAACGCTTTTGGTTTGCGGGTTCCGGCGCAAAGGATATCTCCAAATCGGTTAATAATCTTGCAAAAGAATTCGAAAAAAGTGCACCTGAAACTATGATTTGGGAACATTCTGATGAACCCAAAGAAAAACATAATACAATCTTTCGGGCGACAAAAGAAAAAGCGATGATTTGGGCACTAAATAAGCCTTAATAATCTCCGTATTTTCCTAAAATAATAAATTCAGATTAACTTAGCGGAATGTCTGTAGATATTCTCAAAATTCCGATTGAATACCTGAAAGGCGTTGGACCTGAACGCTCCAAAATCCTTCAGTCCGAACTGGGCATTTTTCGGTACGAAGATTTGTTAAACTATTTTCCATTTCGCCACGTCGATCGTTCCAAATACTACAAAATTAATGAGTTAATTCCGTCTCTGGCCGAAATTCAGATCATCGGAAAAATTAAAAATCTAAGAGAAATCGGACAAAACCGAGGAAAACGTCTAACCGCAATTTTTGAAGATGAAACCGGTCAGTTGGAACTGGTTTGGTTTCGTTATACGAAATGGCTTAAAGAATCCATTGAAAGTTATGTTGGCAAACCCATTGTGATTTATGGAAAACCCAATG
>JAEWHB010000220.1 GCA_023388015.1 Bacteroidota bacterium | reverse complement strand
TAATTAAAATTTTTATAATGGCACAAGATATTATTTTCGATTTGATTGAAGATGAAAGAGAAAGACAAACCGTTGGTTTGGAGCTAATTGCATCTGAGAACTACGTGAGTGACAACGTCATGAGAGCGATGGGGTCAATTTTGACCAATAAATATGCGGAGGGTTATCCCGGTAAAAGGTATTATGGCGGATGTGAAGTCGTGGACCAAATCGAAACTTTGGCCATTGATAGACTGAAACATTTATTCAATGCCGAATACGCAAACGTACAGCCACACAGTGGTTCACAGGCAAATGCTTCGGTTTACCTAGCTTGCTTGAAGCCGGGCGATAAAATCATGGGATTGGATCTTTCACACGGTGGTCACCTGACACATGGTTCGCCGGTGAGTTCTTCGGGAATGCTTTATCAAACTTGTTTTTACGGTGTTGATAAAGAAACCGGAACGATTGATTACGAAGCGATGCGTCAGACTGCTTTGAAAGAAAGACCCAAAATGATTATCTGCGGTGCTTCGGCTTATTCGCGCGATATGGATTTTGCGAAATTCCGTGAAGTAGCAGACGAAATAGGCGCTTTGTTGTTGGCCGATATTGCGCACCCGGCAGGTTTAATTGCCAGAGGAATTCTAAATGACCCGATTCCGCATTGTCATTTTGTAACTTCTACTACGCATAAAACCCTTCGTGGGCCACGTGGAGGTATCATCATGATGGGCAAAGATTTTGAAAATCCATGGGGCGAAACAACGCCAAAAGGAGAAATCAAAATGATGTCTCAACTGTTGAATATGGCGGTTTTCCCGGGAACTCAGGGTGGTCCTTTGGAGCATGTCATCGCGGCGAAAGCAGTTGCATTTGAAGAAGCGCTTTCTGACGGATATATGGAGTATGCAGTCCAACTGACCAAAAATGCACAGGCTTTGGCAAAAGCAATGGTTGGGCATGGATATGAAATCGTTTCAGGCGGAACTGACAATCATTTGATGTTGATTGACTTGCGAAACAAAGACATCACAGGTCGTCAGGCGGAAAATACATTGGTAAAAGCCGAAATCACTTGTAACAAAAATATGGTTCCTTTTGACGATAAATCACCGTTTACGACTTCGGGAATTCGTTTGGGAACTGCTGCGATTACAACGCGGGGACTGAAAGAAAACGATATGCAAACGGTTGCAGATCTGATCGACGAAGCCTTGATGAACAAAGACAATGATACCGTTTTGGAAGCGGTAGGCGACAAAGTTACTGAAATGATGTCTTCTCGTCCATTGTTTCAATGGTAAAAAATAATTCCGAATTTTAGAATAATGAAAACCTGCAGTTGAGCTGCAGGTTTTTTTTATGTGATGAAATCTTAATTTTTTTTCAAATTTTGTTAATTCCGTCAGTTGGATTTGCCAATCTGACCCAAATGTGTGTCTTTGAAGCTGGAAAAATATTTAAATCCGTATCCGAAAATCCGATCCATTACCGAATGAGCCAATAAAATTATTCCCACAAACTGTATCCATTCCGAATGAAAATAAATCCCAATCAGATATACCACAACCGCCAATAATTGATGATGGAAAAAATTATAAAGTATCGCTCCCAATTTATTTCCAAATGCATATCCGATCATACTTAAGTCGGGCAATAAAAGGCAGGCAGGAAATGCCCACCAAGGAAAATTCAAAAGCGAAAATAAATAAACCGATAAAATAAAAAGTCCCAGATTTTCCAGTCGAAGTAGTGTTTTCATAAGCTGTATTTTTTTATATGTTGCAATAATTACGCTTTGTTACAGATAAGGTGTACGACAAACGTCAAATTTCCGTTATTTGTACTATAAATCCAGAAGTTGTCGTCAAAAATTTACATATCTTTTTTTCTGTTTATCCTTTTCCTAAGCGTGTCTGCTCAGGTGCCGGATTGGGAAAACGATAATTTCAGGAAGGATTCTATCAACGTTTCCGATACGGTTCAGCTCAATGCCGGCGTGATTTTGCCCGATAAATTTATGATTACGGACGAAGCAGGAAACCCTGTTTCCGAATTGTTTTACAAAGTCGATTATGCAAATTCCCAAATCATTTTTGATAAAAGTCTTTCGGGACAAAAACTTTTCGTGGCCTATTACATTCACCCAGATTTGCAACGTTCTTCTGTTTTTTCCAAGGATACAGCGCTTATCATTGAGCCCACTCAGGAACACAAATACTATGCTTTAAGTGAAGAACTTCGCGAAAACCGAAAACCTTTTGACGGACTCAATAGTCGCGGTTCACTCGTTCGGGGAATTCGTTTTGGGAATAACCAGAGTGCGTCCGTGCAATCCTCTCTGGATTTGCAATTGACCGGAAACTTGACTGAAGAAATAGGCATCAATGCCGTGATTTCAGACAACAATGTACCGATTCAGGCAGACGGTTATACGCAACAATTGCAGGAATTTGATAAAGTTTATGTCGAATTATTCAATAAAAATTCAAAAATCCGTGCAGGGCACATTGATTTGATTCAGGAAAATGATTTTTTTGGAAATTTCACCCAAAAAGTAACGGGTTTACAGGTTGGTACCGAACTGACGCATAACAACGACTCCAAAACAAGGGTTCAGGTCGCAGGAAGCGTTACGCGAGGAGAATTCGCCACCAAAAAAATCATCGGTCAAAACGGAAATCAGGGTCCATACAGACTTTCCGGAAATAACAACGAATTGTACATCATCATCGTTTCGGGCAGTGAAAGGGTTTATCTGGATGGCGTGCTGATGACTCGCGGCGAAAATCAGGATTATGTCATCAATTACAATACCGGTGAACTTACCTTTACCAGTAACCGACTGATTACCGATAATTCCAGAATTACGGTCGAATATCTTTATGCCAACCGAAGTTATTCCCAATTTTTGATGTATGCCGGCGTGGAACACGAATCGGAAAAATTCAGGATTGCCGGACATTTTTATTCCAATGGTGATTCTAAAAATAATCCGCTGAATGAAAACCTGAGCGATGCCGATAAACAAATTCTCGCCGATGCAGGAAATAATGCCCAAGAAATGTACAATACAACGGCCGTTCCGGCTGAATATGATCCCGACAAAAATTTATACCGTAAAATTACCATCGACGGCATCGAAATTTTTGAATTTTCTGATAATCCCGAAGAAGAACTCTATCAGGTAACCTTTACTTATACCGGAAACAACAATGGAAATTATATTCAGTCCAATGTAGAAATCAACGGAAAAATCTTTCAATATGTGCCGCCGATTGACG
>JAEWHB010000218.1 GCA_023388015.1 Bacteroidota bacterium | reverse complement strand
GAATTAAACAAAGTTATAATACTGATAATTTTGCGGTTCATCGGGCGGATTTGCACAAATTATTATTGAGTAAAATTCGTCCTGATAAAATTGAAACCAATAAAAAACTTATTGATTTAAGAATTCTAAATGACAAAGTTGAAATCGAATTCGATGACGGAAATCTTCGTGAATTTGATTTTGTGATAGGTTCCGATGGTGTGAATTCCCAAATTCGTCAGTTGTTTTATCCGAAATCCCAACCTCGTTATGCCGGTTATTGGTGTTGGCGTGGCGTAGTGGAAAATCCAAAAGAAAATTTGCACAAAAGCATTGAAACCTGGGGCAACAAAGGTCGGTTTGGCATTACGCCTTTGACCGAAAACCGGATTTATTGGTACGCCTGCATTGGTTCGAATTTGAAAGATGGCGTTCCTGAATTTGGGTTGAAAGAATTGCAAAAGCAATTTAAAAATTACCATGATCGGATTCCTGAGATTTTAAATGTAACTGCGAAAAAAGACCTGATAAGTAACCCGATTGTGGATATAAACCCGATTTCCCGTTATCATTTTGACCGTGTTTTACTGATTGGTGATGCAGCGCACGCTACGACACCCAATATGGGACAAGGTGCTTGTATGGCGATTGAAGATGTGGCGGTTTTGCAGGATGAATTAAGTATAAATGACTGGCAAAGGGCTTGTTCAAACTTCGAAAAAAGACGTTTGAAACGTACGCATTACATCATCAAAACTTCCCGTATTGCTGGAAAATTTGCCCAAGTTGAAAATCAATTTCTGATTTCTTTACGAAATTATTTACTTCGAAATTTACCCGATACTTTGAGTCAAAGACCTTTGAAACAATTGCTGGAAAAGGATTTTATGGAATATTAATATTTCAAATCCGATTTTTAGAATCAACTTGTTGAGCTTAACAAGTCTAAGAATTATAATCATTAATTTAATCAGAAAGAAATATACTAAATCTTAATGTTAAATTTAATTCAGATTATCTTTCACTCTCAAACTTATCCCGCCCATAATCGAAAATCCGCCTTTGAACTGATTTTTCTCCATTCCGGGAAGGGAATCGAAATCGGCATCGAGCAGACGGTATTTTCCGGGAATTGCATAACCTGCTCTGAAGTTAAACCATAAATCTTTGGCAAACTGATACCCCAAAGTCGGGGCAATTGTGATGTTTTGCGTACTCAGATAATTGGGCGAATCATCCATTGAAAATCGATCGATATGATACAATCCCGACTCCAGATTGATGCTCAGACCGTATTCAAGTTTTTCTGAAGGCGTCATCATTGCATAAACAAAACTCGGAATGATGGTGTAAATGCGGACATCCTCGGTTTTGTATTGTAAAATCGCCAAAGGAATGACAAGATTTTTTACGCCTTCGTTGTTATAGCTGACACCAAGTCCGTAGGAAAAATTTTCATTGGCCGGCGACTTACGAATTCCCAATAAATGCACACTCGGAAATACATCTCTTTTTCCGAATTTTTCTTTGAAATCGCTTCGGGCGTTGATGCGCGGCGCAAGAATCGCTTGCCATTGATCGGAAAATTTGTGCATCACAATGAATCCCAGTCGAATGTCGTTCAATTTTTCAGGAAAAATCCCTTCCGTGTTTTGATCGAAATCGTATTGGGAAATTTTGTAATTCAGATTGGTATAGACTTTTGTTTTCTCGCCCAGATTCAGTCCGGGGAGAATTAAATTGGCTTCCAACTGATTGTAAACGGCGCTTTCGTTCACGTTCTTCATATCGCGGTTCGGAAAGAAATTATAATTGATATAAACCGGATCGTTGTCTGTTTGGGCATTGACTGGCAATAAGACACAAATCAAGATTAGGGGACAAATAGATTTAAGCATAAAAGGTATTTAGATTCCTAATTTACCAAAAATCTTTCCATAATTTTTGAATTTATTAAATTGCGAACAAATGAAACTAAATTCAAACTACAAAATTTTGGCCGCCAGTACGAGCACCATTCACGGAAGCGGTTATCTGGAATACATTCTGGACGAAGCTGCAGATTTTTTTAATGTCGATGAAATTTTATTCATTCCCTATGCGCGTCCTTCGGGCGTGACTTACGATGAATATACGGAAGCACCCAGAAAGGCTTTTTCAGTGAAAAATATTTCGGTCAAAGGTATTCACGAATTGGAAAATCCGAAAGAAGCGATTTTAAATGCCAAAGCCATTTTTGTAGGCGGTGGAAATACGTTTTTATTGTTGAAAACTTTGTACGAACTCGACTTAATGGAAACTTTGAAAAAAGTGGTTTCCGAAGGAACGCCTTATATGGGAAGTAGTGCGGGAACAAACCTTACGGGAATGACAATCGGGACGACCAACGATATGCCGATTGTGTATCCGCCGAGTTTTGATGCTTTGGGATTTTTGCCTTTTAACATCAATCCGCATTATCTAGATCCTGATTTGAATTCGACGCACAAAGGTGAAACCCGGGAAACCCGAATCAAAGAATTTCACAAATTCAATTCACAACCTGTTTTGGGATTGCGCGAAGGAAGCTGGTTGGAAATTCTCAACGGGAAAATTGAACTGAAAGGAAATTTTACGGCGAGATTGTTCCGAAGTGGAGTAGAAGCGGTGGAATTGGAGAAATTGGATGATTTTTGGAGTTAATCCAATTCATTTTTAACTACTAATAACCAGTCGTCTTCTAGAAATTTATACCCAATATTGTAAACGAAACGATATTCAGCTCCGTTTTTATAAGTTTTTAGGTTTGTGAAATACTCGAAATCAAATCCTTCTGCGTTTAGCTTTTCTTGCGTGGTTTTGGTTTTGCCTTCTTTGAAATTAAGTTCGGAAAGGATTCGGAAGTTTTTTCGCAAGCGGTTATTGATGTTGCGCATCGTATTGTTTGAATCCTGATTCAACTTATTGTTATAGTTATTCCGACAGCCGTCATTGCAGAATTTTTTATCGGATCGACCAATGATTTTATCACCACATTCTAGACATTTAGCCATGATTCAGTTGTTTAGTAAAGTTTAAATTTACAAAAAAGACTGGAAGATTGCAAGGCAAAGCTATGGGCAGAATTTAAGTTTTGAGCTGATTTTGAATGGAAATAAGGATTTTCAGAATTTTCCCATCATCGAAGGCAATCGCGAGTTCACCTGCATTAAAGCGCTCACTTCGCACCAGAGCGGTAAGCAGTTTGCATTTGGTCGGAATGTCTATGCTGTCGAAATCAAAATCCCGAATAGCATAGATTTCTTTTCCTTCAACCCATTTTCCCCAATCGAAGTTAATCATCAATGGAATTTCATACATGAGATTTGTGAATTTATCCACTACTGGCGAATAGTTATAAGGATCAAATACGGACTCATCAAGGGTGTAAAAAGATTCAGCCTTTTCGATTTCTTCAATCAGATCCAACATAGGTTTCCAATCTTCGGCTGTGTAACTGTTGATAATTTCAACGTGATTTTCTTCTTGGATAACTTCGTTCATTGTTTAAGTTTTTAGTGAGATTAAATTTACTTTAGTAAGTAAGGTCAAATAATATTTCCGCCTTTCTCCCGGAATTTATCTTTCAATTTGTGCCAATTCTCAGCATCAATGGGTTTGGAAGCTTCTTCGATGATGGTGGTTTTAAATCCCAAATCGAGTGCGTCATTTGCAGTGAAATAGACACAAAAGTCGGCTGCTAATCCGGCGATGAAAACTTCCGAAACATTTCGGTCTTTCAGGTAACCAAAAAGTCCCGTATTTTTTCGTTTTCCATTGTCATAAAAGCCTGAATAACTGTCGATTTCACGATCCATTCCTTTTCGGAAAATAGCTTCTACGGAATTCATTTTTAAATCTTTATGAAATTCTGCTCCAAAACTTCCTTGTACACAATGTACCGGCCAAAGGACTTGTTGCAAACCGTTCAAGTCAATTATTTCAAATTCATATTTCCCGGGATGTTCGGCTGCAAAGCTTTTGTGGTTTTGCGGATGCCAATCTTGTGTAGCCAGAATTAAATCAAAATCTTTTTGGATTTTATTCAAAACCGGAATTACATCATTTCCGTTGGGGACAGCCAAACTTCCGCCTTCCAAAAAATCATTTTGAATGTCAACTATAATTAGGGTTTTCATATTTTCAAAGTTAAGTTTTTTTACATAATACATTCTACAATTTACTTTCTACAATTCTACAATAGAAGTATCTTTGCGCCATGGCAAGAAAAAAGCGGAAAGAGATTTTTCTGGAAAATATAGAAGTGCTTCGGGCGGGAGCCAAAGGGATTTCCATCGGGAAAACAACCGAAGGAAAAGCGGTTTTGATTCAGGATGCGGTGCCCGGCGATTTAGTGAATGTTTCGGTTTTTAAAAAGAAATCGAGTTACATGGAAGGAAAAGCTGTTGAAATTCTCCGTGCTTCGTCGCACAGAGTGACGCCCCGATGCATTCATTTTGGGGTTTGTGGCGGATGCAAATGGCAAAATCTGAGTTATGATGCTCAATTGAAATTCAAACAAGATGAAGTGGAAAATAATCTGCTTCGTATCGGGAAATTTGAAAACCTTGAAATCACACCGATTTTGG
>JAEWHB010000150.1 GCA_023388015.1 Bacteroidota bacterium | reverse complement strand
TCTGATAATCCCGAAGAAGAACTCTATCAGGTAACCTTTACTTATACCGGAAACAACAATGGAAATTATATTCAGTCCAATGTAGAAATCAACGGAAAAATCTTTCAATATGTGCCGCCGATTGACGGAATTCGACAAGGAAATTATGAACCGATCCGGCAATTGATTCCACCCAAAAGACTTCAGCTTTACACATTAAATTCGCAGTATAAATTAAAGAAAGGAATCATCGGCATTGATTTGGGAATGAGCAATGAAGATCTGAATTTATTTTCAGACAAAGACGATGGCGAAAATGTAGGTTTAGCAGGAAGAATTTACGGAAATCAGAATTTTGAGTTCAATTCGTGGAAACTTCAGCCGCAGCTTGAATTCTCCTACATTCAGAAAAACTTTAATTCCATTCAGCGTTTAAGATCGGTGGAATTTACCCGTGATTTTAACCTGAAAGACGAACTTTCAGAAGCCAATCAGACATACTTAAGAATTGGTTTGGTAAGTAGTTATCAGGATTCTTTGAAGATGAATTATAATTTGCATTATCTGCAAAATCAGGGACAGTACAACGGTGTGAAAAATGATTTGAATCTGAATTATCAGTCCGGGAAAAATTATGCTCAGGCCAATTTTTCATTATTAAATGCGGAAAATAAAAGTCTGATTAATCCTGATTTGGAACCCGATAAATCACAGTTTTTACGTTATCAGGCGCTGGCCAAAAGAAAACTATGGAAATCGGTTTGGGTCGGAGCGCAATATGCCGGCGAAGTCAACGAAATCGAAGACCACCTGAACTTTTCCGAAGGAAACAACCTTTCCGATCTTTCCTTCCGCTGGGATGAAATTCAGGCGATGGCCGGAATCGGCGATACTGCAAAAATCCACGCCCAACTGACTTTTTACAACCGTCGTGACGATTCTGTGCGTCTGGGAATTATGCAACGACTGACCAAATCAAACGGACTGATTTTGCAGTCAAAACTTATCAATAAACAAGAACAACGTCTAGAAATGATGGCGCATTACCGTTCGGTGGATTATATTTTTGAAGACCATCCGCACGAAAATTACATCACCGGAAACATCCGTTGGTACAGAAGTTTTCTGCGTGGCGGAATGGTGGTCAATGCTTTTTACGAACTGGGAAGCGGAGTAGAACCTCAACGTGAATTTGAATATGTGAAAGTCACCGACGGAACCGGAATTTACAAATGGACCGACTACAACGGCGACGGACTCGAACAACTCGATGAATTTGAAGTTGCTGAATATCAGGACGAAGCGAATTACATCAGGGTTTATACCAATACCCTCGAATATGTCAAAACCAACAAAAACAATTTCAACTTTTCACTTCGACTGAAACCCAAGGAATTACTTAATTCCGAAAATAAATTCCTGGGAAGATGGATGCTCCAAAGTTCGCTCCAGTCCGGCAATTCCCTGCTCAAAGAAGGGAAAACACTGGAATGGAATCCTTTTGTCGATTCAGACAATATGCTGAGCAAAATGCAGAGTATGCGCAACAGTCTCAATTTCAATCAGGGTGGACAATACAAATGGTCTTCCAGCTATACCTATTCCCAGCAACAAACCAAAAGTTTTGTTTTTACCGGAACCGAATCCAGAGATTCAAAAAGTCATTTGTTAAACGCCAAATACAGACCCTGGGACAATTTTTATTTCCTTGCGGAAGGCGAGAACATCCGCACCCAAAGCCGTTCCGATTTGTTTGAAAGCCGCCGTTTCATCATTGAATCCTGGCGACTGAAACCCCAGATTTCTTATCAGGTCGAAAGCAAATTCAGCGCAGCGCTCAATTATACTTATCAGAACAAATCCAATCGCACAGGTTTGGAAAAACTCAACCAGTCCAATATGGGAACGGAAATCCAGTGGAACGACGGTTCGAAATCCTCATTGCTTGCATCCTTCAATTACATCAAAAATAATTTTACAGGAAATGCGCAATCCGTGGTGGGAAATCAAATGATGGAAGGACTGAAACCCGGTAACAACTTCGTTTGGCAATTGATGGTACAACGCCAGCTCAACTCCTATTTGAGCGTTAACATCAGCTACGACGGCCGTAAAACCGAAGAAAATAAAACCATCCACACCGGAAGCGTACAGATTCAGGCGAGGTTTTAAATAATTGGGGCGGCTCCCGTTGCGATTCAAAACCGGAAAAAAATTCAAAATACTGCCGCAACGGGACCGGGCTCTCGGCACTCGCTTTTTTTGTTCCCTTCGACAGCCTCAGGGAACAAAAAAGAGCTCAACAAACTGCCTCCATCCCTTCCGCAAACTTGAACCCACAAAAAAATCCTGCTGAATTTCAACAGGATTTATATTTTCAACTTCCGTTGAGGTAAATTAAAGTTAATAAGTTTAAATCTTAAATCAACTTGTTGAACTTAACAAATCTGAATTAAAGAATTAAACCTTAATGTTTTAATCTTTAATATCTCCCACATCATCCGGAGATTCATCGGCTTTCACAAACAAACGCACAACACGTACGGCTTTGTTTACGTAAGCTTTTCCTTCTTTTTCGTATTTGAATTTCGTGGCCAGACGGGTTTGTTCGGTTCCCAGTGAATTCAAAACGTCACCGCGGTTGTTCATTCTTTCCACTAAATCATAGAAAACATCAAATCCGATTTGCTGGTATTCATTGGGTGTTACACAATAAACATCTAGGAATTTCTGAAGTGCAGCACGTTCGCCCGCACCATAAATATTAACCAGATTTACAGTACTGAACGCAAATCCTATGTTTTTCAATGCCGCGATGTTGGCCGAATTTTTATCGTTGTAAATATCATAAGCCGAAACGAATTTGATACCATACGCTTGTAGATTTTCGGCATCCATCGTTTTGATTTTGTTTACATAAGAAGTTCCTAAATTATTATTGTCCGAAACCAAAACCGTAATAATCGGTGTGAAATATTCTTTTTTCACAAGGGTTCCGTCGCTTAGTTTCTCATCAACGGTTTCAGATTTCTGCACGAGTTTGTTGGCATCTTTTGTAATGCTTATTTCCGCTCCGGAAATCTTCTTTTTCAGATTAGCAGATACATAATCTGCAAGTCCAGAATGTCTGTCATCGGTCAGAATCTGGATTTGCTGACCTTTGTAATTGGCTTTGATTTCGTCAATGATAGCATCTGCAATGGCTTCATCACTTGGGGTGGCAATGATTACGTTTTCCAGTTCTTTCAAATCATCTGAATTGCTCAAAGGCGAAACCAGCGCAATTCCCGAACCGGCCAACATATTGGCCATCGATTTAAAATTCGAAGCAAACAAAGGCCCCACTACCACATCAAATTTTGAGAAATCGGTGCTCACAATCAGACTTTCAAGCGATGCCGACTGATTTTCTGAATCCAGCACTTTCAGATTGATTTGCTTTCCTTTTCTGGCAAGTGAATCCAGCGCCATTTTGGCTCCGATGAGGATATCGGTGGAAATATTTTTTTCCTGCGAACTTGCCTGTGGATTATTCAAATGGAAAGGTAAAACCAGTGCAATGTTGATTTCATTGTCGTTAATTCTTTTGATTTCTCCCGGTGCTTTGATGATGTTGGCGCCGTCCTGCAAAGGAATTTTCAGCACCATTCCTACTTTCAATCCATCACGGAGTTCGGGATTATGCTTCATCAAGTCGGCAAAAGAAACTTTGTAAAGTCGCGTAAGCGAATAAACCGTTTCGCCTTGTTTTACTTTGTGTTCGATAAATCCATCCTGAATCACAGCCGAGGTTTTTCCCTTTTTCGGAATATGGATATAAGAACCAACTTTCAATCCTTCGGTTTGCACTGAAGGATTTGCGATGTAAAATTCATCTTCAGAAACGCCAAACATATTGGTAAGCGAGAAAACCGTTTCGCCACGTTCCACTTTATGCATTCCTGCAGGAACGATTTCTTCTTGTCCGTTGGTCGATTTTTTCTTTGGAAATCTGATGATATCACCTGCTTTCAATCCTTGTTCCAATTGAGGATTCAGGCTTTTCAACGCCTCTTCACTGATTCCGTATTCACGGGTAAGCGTATAAAGGGTTTGTTTGGGTTTTACTTCGTGGTAAATAAAATTTGCATCTTCTTTGGGAATGATGACTTCAGTGGTTTGTTGGGGAGTTTGTGAAGGTGTTTCGGGTTCCACTTTTGTAACAACCGGCTTGATCGAACCATCTGATTTTCCCGGAATTACCAGCTCATCACCGATTTGAAGTGATCTCTCATTTAAAAAAGGATTTGCCTTTTTCAAAGCATCCTGCGAAACGCCGTATTGTTTTGAAATACCGTAAACGGTTTCTTTTGCTTGTACTGTATGTGTTTTTTCCTGTGCGAATAAAACTCCCGCCATCATAAAAAACAGAAATGCCCAAAACGCTTTTCTCATCT
>JAEWHB010000107.1 GCA_023388015.1 Bacteroidota bacterium | reverse complement strand
TGGGATTCAACGAAGTCAATACATTTTGCCCAAGGGCTTTTTCTTTTACTTTATCGGTGAAATCCTTTGCTACTTTGTAACTCACGTCGGCATCGACCAAAGCGCGACGCACTTCTTTGATGGTTTCTGCAACGTTGATTTCGGTAATTTGACCTTTACCTTTGAGCGTATGTAATGCTTTGTCTAATTTATCCTGTAAACTTTGGAACATTTTTCTGAATTATTTTGGTTTGCAAATATAGGCAATTTGAAAATGTGTTGATTTGAAGATTTGAAAATGATTTTTACTTAATTGCTTCTTCAAAATATTGATTCAAGGGTTGGATGATTTTATAATCTTTGATCAATTGTTGGATGAAATCTTTTTCTAAAACAATTTCAGGTTCGTAATGTTTGAAATAATAAAAGGATTTATTTAGAATCAAAGGTTGTTTTTCAATGATTTCAGAGAAAGGTTTGTTGATGCGTTTGTTTTTCTCGCCGCGGATTTCGCCGAAGTTTTGTTTGAATTTCTTGTCAGAAATTAATTTTTGTAAACGTTCCGGCTCTTCATAAATCTTTTGACGGATTTGTAATAATTCTTGAGACGTTGGTTGATAACTGCCGCTGTACAAACGAACGTGTTCGCCTGAAAGTTCTACATAGGCACCAAAACTGTTCATGCTTTTGCGACCGCCCGGAGCGATCAATGCGGAAACATGAATTTTATAAGGTGATTTGTCCAATCCAAATCTTACATCTCTGTAAATTCTAAAAATACATTCTTTCGCAGTTAATTCGCCAACAGCCAAACCTTCTTTTGCAAAAGCTTGAATCAAATCTGTAATAAATTGCTCAAATGGAAATTTCACGAATTTCTCGTAGTGTTTTTTATTTTCCTGAAACCAATCGCGGTTGTTGTTGGCAGGAAGTTCGCGTAGGAATTTTAGGAATTCGGGTGTGAAATATGACATGGAGTTTCGTGTTTTGTGTTCTGAGTTAAATTGTTATGATAATTCTTACTATCAACCAAAATCCAATTCCACCAAAACCGGACAATGATCGGAATGTTTGGCTTCGGGCAAAATTGCAGCTCGCACCATCTTTTTTTCCAATGGCCGACTGACCATATTATAATCAATTCTCCAGCCTTTGTTGTCCAGTCGCACACTCGGAAATCTTTGGCTCCACCAACTGT
The DNA here is from genome assembly GCA_023388015.1 of Bacteroidota bacterium. Taxonomy (GTDB): domain Bacteria; phylum Bacteroidota; class Bacteroidia; order Flavobacteriales; family Weeksellaceae; genus Moheibacter. Next base: position 1,932 of record JAEWHB010000107.1, on the reverse strand, counting down.
AATGATCTGGTTCTTTTACAAAATATCGAAAAGAATCAATCAAATCACATTCTTCCAAATAGGAGGAAAGCCATTCGCGCTCCATCGGTAAAAAACCTGAAACTTTTGCGTTTCGTACGGGATCCCAAATGTCAATGGCTTCGTGACAAATATTATAATCTCCACAAATCACAAGATTGGGATGTGAAATCCGAAGTTCTTTTATGTAGTTTAAAAAGTCATGGCAAAACTGCATTTTAAAATCTAGTCGGTCCATATTGGTTCCGCTCGGAACATAAACGCTGATGATGGAAACGCCCGGGAAATCAGCTCTCAGCACACGTCCTTCTTTGTCAATATAATCAATTCCTGTCCCGAATTCCACGCGCATCGGCTTTTCTTTGGTCAGGATGGCAACGCCGCTGTAACCTTTTTTTTCTGCCGAATGCCAATACGAATGATAGCCCATTTCGGTCAAAATGGCTATTTCATTGAGTATCTGATCTTCATTGGCTTTGATTTCCTGCAGACAAAGTACATCGGGCTGAGCCGCTGCAATCCATTCGTTAAGTCCTTTTTTCATTGCGGCACGAATGCCATTTACGTTGTAACTAAAGATTTTCATTGAATAAATTTGACGTTTGCGAAGTTAAGAATTTGAATGAGAGATAAAAAATAGGAAAAAATGCATGTATAGATAGGAAAAAAATCCTAAATTTGTGAAGAGAGAAAAAATGGAAACCAAAAAATACAAACGAATCGAGCCGGAATTACCCTGCGTAAATGAGCCTTCGGGGATGTATATGTATTTGAGCCAGACTCAAAACCGTTTTATTCAGATTTTGGACGAACTCATTGGCCTGAGTGATGAAATCATTTCCAAATGGCTAAACATTACCACCCGCACTTACCGAAACTACAAAACCAAAGACACCGAAATCAAGGAAAACACAAAGGAGCATATCGTTTCGATTTTATCTTTGTACAAACACGGTATGGAAGTTTTTTCCACCAAAGACGAATTCGAAAACTGGCTTACACTTCCCAATCCATTTCTCGACAACAAAGCTCCCATGGATTTTATGGACACGATTTCTGGCATCCAGTTTATTGACAATCGCCTGACAGCAATGGAATTCGGTGAAAATGTCTAAACTTCTGGTTTTCAACATCCGAAAAGAAAAATATGCCGGATCTTTGAAGGCCTCCGGAGCAGCTAACCGATGGAATAAAAACGAGGAATATGTAATTTATTCGGGAAGTTCACCCGCTTTGTCTGTGCTTGAATTGACGGCGCATCGGGCTTTTATTAACATTGACGAATCTTATAAAATTCTGGTGATTGAACTTGCTATTTCTGAAGCTGATATTCTGGAAATTTCTGTGGAAGATTTGCCTGAAAACTGGCGTTCGGTTTCAGCTTATCCAGTTTTGCAAAACCTGAGTTCGAAATGGTATCAATCGATGGAAAAGTTGATTTTGAAAATTCCTTCTGCTTTGGTTCCCAAAGAATTTAATTATTTAATCAATACTCAACATCCTGATTTTAGGCGAAAAGTAAAAATCAAATCAAAAGAGGATTTTAACTGGGACGAAAGATTAATTTAGCCTGATTTAAATCTTTTTTTAACGGTTAAATTCTAAGTAATTTCGTGGGAATGAATTTACCAAAATCAGAAAGCATTGCCATTGTGGGAGCCGGAATCGCCGGACTTACGGCGGCCATTATGTTGGGAAAATTGGGTTTCGACGTCCGTGTTTTTGAATCCGCGGAAGAAATCCGCGGAATTGGAGCCGGAATGGGTTTGGCTTCGAATGCCATCAAGGCTTTTGAATATTTGAATTTGGATGAGGAAGTAATTTCGATTTGCAACCATTTAAAAGATTTTGAAATTTCAGATGCCAAGGGAAAAATCATAATTTCTGCCGATACGAAACGAATTAAACAAAGTT
>JAEWHB010000038.1 GCA_023388015.1 Bacteroidota bacterium | reverse complement strand
AGCGATGTCGCTTTCGGCCAAAATTGTGGAAACCGTTCAGCCCGATTTAGTTGATATTAATTTTGGGTGTCCGGTCAAAAAAGTAGTTTGCAAAGGTGCCGGAGCAGGCGTTTTGAAAGACATCGATTTGATGGTTCGATTGACCAAAGCCGTGATTGACAGCACCGATTTGCCGGTTACCGTAAAAACCCGACTGGGTTGGGATTATGAATCCATCAACATTCAGGAAGTAGCGGAAAGATTACAAGAAACCGGAATCAAAGCTTTGTCCATTCACGGACGTACACGTTCGCAGATGTACAAAGGTGAAGCCGACTGGACGGAAATTGCCAAAGTGAAAGCCAATCCGAATATAGAAATTCCAATTTTTGGAAATGGTGACATTGATTCTCCTCAAAAAGCAGTCGAATACAAAGAAAAATACGGCGTTGACGGTATTATGATTGGTCGTGCTGCCATCGGGAATCCCTGGATTTTTAATCAAATCAAACATTTTGTGAAAACCGGAGAAATTTTACCGGAACCAAATCTTGCGGAAAGAGCGGAAGCCGCCAAACAGCATCTGACTTGGGCGGTGGAATGGAAAGGCGAACGAACCGGAGTTCTGGAAACAAGAATGCATTATACCAATTATTTCAAAGGAATTCCACATTTTAAACCTTATCGACAGCGATTGGTGACTTCCGATGATTTGAATGAACTGATGGAAGTCCTCGATGAAGTGGGGCAATTTGAAAATGCAATAGAACCCTAACAGGGTTTTCCCCTATGGCGGACAAGTGAAACTCTGTTAGGATTAGAAAATAAGCTTATGCTGATCCACGAAAAAGAAATCTTTATGTCTTCCGAATTTATTGATAGTAACAATCACGTGAACAATGTTCAGTTTGTGCATTGGGTGGAAATGATGGCCGGCGAACATTGGGATTTATTGAAACACAATAGTAAATACGCTCAGAATGTCTGGTTTTTGGTCGATCATCACATTCAATACAAAAAACAGGTTTATCTGGGTGAGAAACTTTTACTGCGTACTTATCCTGAAAATCCGGAGGGCATCCGACAACCCCGAAAAGTTGAATTTTACAAAGAGGGAGAATTGGTGGTGGATTCCCGAACGCAATGGATTATGATCAATCCTGAAACCGAGCGAATTGTAAGAATTGAAGAGGATTGGTTGGATGAGTTATACGATTAAGTAAACAAATACCATTTCACCCCAAATTGGATTTTGAAATCACGAAATGGTGTATAAGGCGCACTGTAATAATTATTTTCTCCCCAAAATGTATTGAAATGATCGGCTCTGAGGTAAATTCTCATTCGGTCGACTTTGATGTTTATGAAAAAGTCCAGCATGGGATTTCCACCGATTTTATGGATTCCATAGTCGGGATGCGTTCTTTGCAGCATAAATTCATTGATGACCGGAAAGAATTCGCGGGATTCAAATTCTGTGAAATAGTTGACGTTTAATCCAATCTGAACTTCAGCTTTGTCATTGAACATTTTGCTTTGCCAATAAATAGATGCACGTGCTATCACATCAGGCAATGGTAAAAAATCAGCGTTTTGCGTTACTTTCTGGTATTGAGCTGTCGTTCTCAGGTGAAATTTTCGATAACTAATTAAGTTATTGGCTTTGATTTGAAATAGTGAAATATTTCCGTCTAATTGACGAGGGCGAAAATCTGTTCCTACATAAACATAATTTTCAACATTGTAAAGACTTGCTTCCACGTCGGTATTTAGTTTTTCCAGATTTAATTTCCCAAATAATTTTTGGGTATTAACATTGTCAAAACTATAATTGTAATAATTAAAATCCTTGTAAAAACTCTGATTGTAATAAAGATTTAGAGAAGGAAAGGCTGATTCTGCCAAAATTCCCCCAATGATGTGATAGCCCGCAATCGGCTGAATATCCAATTCTCCCCTGAGGTAATACTGACTTTTAAAAAATTCTCCCGATTTGAATTCTGCATCGGCAATCAATTTAATTCGCTCATTCCAGTCAAAATAGAGTTTCGCTACTCCACCCAGCAAATTATCTTTGATTTCGCGTGGAACGTTGATTAATCCAGAGGAAAGCGGATGTGAGGAATAAAGTTTTAGGTTTTCTACGCGTACACCAGCTTCGAGCAAAAGTCGTTCGCCCCACTTAAATTCAACTGTTGAAGTATTCTGAAGGGTTTCAAAGTTTTTGCGATTTCGTCGTTCCAATCCAGAAAAAACCGGACTTTCATAATAGTCTTCGACAGCGGTTTCTTCAAAAAAATATTTTTGTTTTTCATAAGTGAAAATATTTTTGATCAGAATAGGAGCCCCTAAATTCGTTGAATCTGATTTTGCTTTTCCAAACAATCCATAACTTGCCCCGAGATGAAACCGGCGAGAATCAAATTGTGAATCTGCCGACTCCAGATTGACCGCAATGTTCTGACGGTTGGTGGTACGAAGGCTATCATCCAGCACAAATTCTTCGAGCCTTTGAATTCCGGCGTTTTCTTCATTGTCCAGATTCTGAGAAGCAAAATGCGTCCATAATTTAAATCTTTCTTTTTTTGATTTATAACTGATGGTAGCTATAAAAGCGTTGTTGGCCGCCAGGTTATTTTGATACCTTCCCATGGAACGCAGGCCACGGTAACGAACCGAATAATTCAATTGCGGTGTTAAATTGTGAGTAAATGTTGTCGAAAGATATTGTCCTTCTCTCAATCCATTTTCAAAAAGAAATTCTGTTGTAGGCGTTTTTACATCATAGTACCTTATGTCTTCGGGAAATAAATAATTGAAAGATTTCCCTGTAGGTAAAAGATGAATGCGGTTTCGGCTTTCCTCATATTCCAATGGATTGAAGGTCTCTCCGAAATTGGGGAAATACATCTTAGCAAAAACATCTTTATGTGTAAAATTCTGACGATAAAAACTCTCGATGGTAAGAACTGTATCTACAATAGTTGGTGAAATATCACCCTGCCGCCAATATTTATAATCAGAAATTACCGGCGTATGCACTTTAAGACTGTCATTTGCTACTTCTCGTTTACCAAATTCTTGTAAGGAATCCTGAATAGCTTCAGGATTATTTGGATCAATCTGGGCCTGTGTTTTCTGAAGAAAGAAGAACAGAAGCAAAACGCCTAACAGGTATCTCATGAAAATAAAATCAACGCGACAAAGTTAATCGAAATTTTTTCTAATAAAAAAACCCACTCGTTTGAGTGGGTTTAAATTATAATCCAAGAGGATATTAATTATATCCAGGAGTTTGAGTCATATTTGGATTCAAAATCAAGTCACCTACAGGAATCGGCATCTGCCATTTGTGGCTAGATGGCTGCAAAGTCAAAACAGCTGGAGGAACCCCAGAACCATCTTGCAAATGTCCATTACCTGATCTTATAACACCTTGTTTATAGCTATCTGGAATTCCAGGAACGTTTTGAAGTCTCTTTAGAGTAAAGAATCTGTCACCTTCAAATGCTAATTCCTTACGTCTTTCCAACATGATCGCGTCAAACAAAGCTGTCCCAGATTCACCACCAGCATAGCTTGAATAGCGTGCGTTTCTAAGAATATTTAATGTAGCTAACGCTCCACTTTCATCATCATTAAGGTACTGAGCTTCTGCTAAATTTAAGATAGCTTCTTCTACTCTTAAATATCTCCCAAAAGCACTTAAACCACTTGCAGCCTGAGCATATTTCCAACAAACATTCTGATTTTTAAGTACTTTAAAAAATGAGGAAATACGTTCTGGTTCAGTAGCATCATTGTACAAATCACGCAATTCCTTATCAGCACTATATTCAATCACAATTGAACTATTATTAGTTCCTTGGCTATAATTGTTAGAAATCTGTGGATCTCCACTTGATGACATAGGAATCTCAAATAAAATACCTAAGCTAGTTTGATATCTCCAATATCTTTGAAGTTCATCTTTTGGAGTTGGTGCAACAGAACTCACTACAGGATTAAGATTTGTGATAACTTTTGGATAATCTCCCATGTAAAGAGCAACTCTACCTATCATAGCTTGAACAGCAGGTTTACTCAATCTATCTGTTTGTACAGAGCTAGGAAGACCATCAAGAGAATTCTCCAAATCTTCCATAATTCTTTGATAGGTTTCTTGAACCGTTGCCAATCTTGAAGGTTGGGCATATGGATCAAATTCTGTAACATAAGCAATACCCACAGAAGAGTTTGCATCTGCAGATTGGGTAGGGGCCTTAATAAAATGCTTAGCTAATTCAAAATGAGCAATACCACGTAGAGCCAAAGCCTCTCCTTCAATTAAAGCTTTAAAGCTTTCATCCTCAATTTTGTGTGTATTCCCAAGAATTAAATTTGTTCTTGAAATTACAGTATACAAAGTCCCATAAACGTAATTCGGAACACTACCTCCATCATAAAGAAAGTTATGAGTGTCTCTGTTAGATCCTCTACCTTCTTGAGAAGTGATTAAGTTATCTGAAAGCAAATCACCTAAAATAATAATACTTTCGGCATTTCCATTTCCGCTATACATACCATTTCCTTTCAGTCCATTGTAGGCGCCTAGTATTGCCGCTGTAAATTCGTCATTATTATTAAAATAATTATCTACATTCGCGTCCCCAGGAGGAGTTTGAAGTAAATCATCATCTGAACATGAGCTGACAACAAACAGCGCGAACATTACAGACATTAAATAATTAAAAATATTTTTCATTTCTTTTTTTTTAGAAATTAACGTTTATACCGAAGTTATAAGTGCGAACCTGTGGATAAGAGAACGCAGAGTAAGAACCAGACATATAGTTAGAAGATCCAACTGCATAATCCTCTGTTGAACCGTCACCGGTAATTGGATTACCTTTAAAGCTACTCCAGATTGCCAAGTTTTGGATTTGCGTATAAAGTCTAATTCCACTAATTGGCAAATTCTCAAACAATTTCTTGTTAAATGTATACCCTAAAGATAAACTTCTGAATCTCAAATAATCACCTTTGTGTAATAGATCATCAGTTAATTGGTAACCATTTGTAGTTGGTCTTGGCAAAACATCTGTATCACCTGGATTTTGCCAGTAGTTAGCTGCTTCAACAATTCTGTTATCATTTCCAGAAGGATCTGTTAACCAACTATGTGTCAGGTTAAATATGTAGTTACCCATTACATAGGTAAATTCGGCATTCAAATCAAACCCTTTGTAAGATGCATTCAAACCAAATCCACCATAGATAGTTGGTAGTGGAGATTTATCCAAAATTACTGCATCATTTTCATAATTGAACACATTAGTAACCTCACCATCAGCTGTATAGAATAACTGATCACCATTTGTCGGGTCAACACCTGCAGATCTAACCATCTTGTAAGAATAAGGACTCATACCTTCTGTATGTGACATATAAACTGCACCTGTAAAGATTCCAACTAAGTATTCCTCTTCTCCATTAAGATTGGTAACTTCATAATCAAGATTTGTAAAGTTAGCATATAACCCTAATTGGAATGGGCTTCTCACTGGGAATAAGTCATAACTTAATTCAACCTCGTACCCTGTATTAACAAACTCACCAGCATTGATAAAGTTTCCGTATCCCCCTCCTTCAGAACTCAAAGGCTGGAAGAATAAGAAATCTAATCTATTGTCTTGGAAGTAGTCAAATTTACCTCTCAATCTGTGACTGAACAAAGAAAACTCCAAACCTAAGTTCATTTTCTGAACAGTCATCCAAGTAACATTATCATTTTTAACAACTGAACTTGGGGTAGAAATAAATTGTTCATTATATGCACTTGAGGTTTGACTCATAAGCGTATAATTTGAGTATAATCCTAGTACAGAATCATCTCCTACTTCACCATATGATCCTCTCAACATCAAGCTGTTTAACCAGCTTTGATTAACAAAACTTTCTTTTGCTATATCCCATCCTAATGAAACTCCCCAGAAATTTCCATATTGGTTATCAAATCCAGGTAATGAAGAACCATCTCTTCTGAAATATCCATCAACATAATACTTTTTATCGTAGTTATATGATAAATATCCTAAATAACCAAATCTAGTGATTGCCCATCTTTCAGTCCAACTATTAGCAGGGATAACAGTACCAAGAGATTGAACATTTTGGAAATTGTTTGGATAATTTTCACTATTTAAACGAATTGAGTAGAAATTGTCTTTTGAGTACTCAGATGCCGCAGTAACTGAAAGGTAGTGGTTACCGAAATTATTTTCATAAGTAACCTCATTTCTCCAGTTATAATCTAATCTATGACTATTTACATCAGTTTTAGTTCCATTTGGATTAACACTTAAAACTTGGTTCAAATAAGCAATCGGCTTAAGGAAGTTTTCAATCTTATAACTATCGTACGTTGCTCCAAAGGCTGATCTAGCTCTAACATTCTTGAAAATATCTGCTTCCATGAAAGCGGATCCAAAAACTCTCAAGTTTTGACGAGTCCTTTCAGTATATCTCATCTCATCCAATGCGTTATAAGCCAATGTAGCTAAACCAGCATGGTTATAAACAGGATCTCCCAATGAGTTTAGCAAAACACTCCCATCCTCATCAGTTTGATAAACAGGAACATATGGCTTATACTGCAATGCCCCAACAAATGGACTTTGAGAGTTTCTTCTGTCTCTTGGATCATCTTTTTCTTGGTAAGCTCCACTAATGTTGTATCCAGATCTTAACCAATCACTTAATTCATTTCTACTTCCCAATGACGCAGTAATACGCTGAAATCCTTTGTAGTAGTTAACAACCCCATTATCTGAATCGTAACCTATACTGAAGTTTGACGAGCTTTTGTCACCTCCAACCTGTGCGCTGAAATAATGAGATGTCAAGTAGGAATTCTTAAAAATAGCATCATCCCAATTGTGATCCAAAGCAGCCAATTCTGCAATTTGCTCTGGCGTCCTAGCAATACCTAAACCAGCCGAAGATCCGTCAGGATTAGTAACTAGTGTCAAGTTGTTTTCATATTCCAATAATTGACGAGCATTCATCATTGTCAAATTATTATAAGCTACTTTCTCACCAAAACCAAATCTAGTATTATACTGCATATTTACAGTACCTTTTTTGGCTGTCTTTGTTTTAATAATAACAACACCGTTAGCACCTCTAGCACCATAAACTGCAGTTTGAGCAGCTTCTTTCAAGACACTAATAGACTCAATGTCATTTGGGTTGATAGAATTCACGTCATCTTCATTCATATAAGTTCCATCAACTACATATAACGGAGTAGCATACCCTCCAGTCAAACCAAGAGCACCACGTACAATCACGTTTGCAACAGACCCCGGAGAACCGTTTTGTGCAACAGAGAATAAACCTGAAACCTTACCTCCTAGCATCTCGTCAACAGATGTTGTCGGATTCAAGTTCTCCAACTTCTCACCACTAATGGAAGAGACCCCAGCCTGAATTTTATTAGATGGATCAAACACAGAAGTTACTGTAATTACATCAAGCTCAATAGCTCCACCAAACTTAATGACTCCCATATTGTTTTTAGTAACATTGAAATCCTGGGCAGTCCCCATAGCATCAGTAATAATTAATACTTCTCCAACCGTAGCATCAATTGAAAACGATCCGTTTTCATCTGTGATTGCTGATGCATTCCCTCCTCTCACAGTTACTTCCGCATCCGCAACAGGACCATAATCATCCTGTACTGTACCAGTAACCTGAGCAAAAACTACCTGCCCTACAAAGAGCAGGAAAAGTGCACTTAAAAATGCAAATTTTGTCCTCATACTTATTTTTTTATAACATTATCGTGGCAAAATTGT
>JAEWHB010000037.1 GCA_023388015.1 Bacteroidota bacterium | reverse complement strand
TGAATACGAAAAAGGGGTAAACGAATTTCAGAAAGCCGGACTTACGGAAGTTCCTTCCATGAAAGTTAGTCCACCTCGGGTGAAAGAGTCCAAAGCTTCTTTTGAATGCAAAGTGCGGGATTTGATTCATCTTGGCGATGGCGGCGGAGCCGGAACTTTGGTTGTTTGTGAGGTTTTGATGATCCATGTCGATGAGTCAGTGCTGAACGAAAGAGGTTTGATCGACACCAGAAAAATTGATTTGGTCGGACGCATGGGCGAATCCTGGTACACACATTCCAACGGGGATTCTTTGTTTGAAATCCCTAAACCATTGGCCACGAAAGGAATTGGCGTAGATGCACTTCCCGATGAAATCCGGTTGAGCAAGGTTTTTACAGGAAATGATCTGGCCATGCTCGGAAATGTGGAAATTCTTTCAGGAGACTTCTTTAAAAATGATGAAGACACCCACCGACATGCCAAAGATCTTTTGAAAGATGGCGATGTGGAAGGTGCCTGGAGTATTTTGAGGAAATAAGATTTGATTTAAAAAGAATACCCCGAAGATTTGAAATTCGGGGGTTTTTTATGCGTTGAATTCAGGAGAGTCATTTTTAATTAGTTCAAAAAAAATTAGGAAAGAAAACAAATTAAATCCTAAATTTTATTTGTAAAAATCTAACTTTGTTAAGTTCACTCATTTAAACTCAACAAAATTCATCTTTATGAAGTATGTATTGATACCTATTTTGCTCACAGTCGTTTTAATCGGCTATGCGCTTTATTTATTATTAATTAAAAAAGACAAAGAAAAATTGAAATCTCTGTTATTTCCCGGGTTGATGTTTATTGGGATTTGGGTAATGATTTACTTTTTTTTGTTGAAATAGGTATTTAGAAAATCTTCTTTACTTAACTCAAACCAAGTACATTTTTCATTACCGAAGTAATCAAATAGGAAAAATTCTTTGAATTCAAATCCGAGTTTCTTTAAAACATGCATAGAAGCTTCGTTTTCAGGATGTGTGATGGCGTAAATTGTATCAATATGAAGGTTTTCAAAAGCCCATTTTAAAATCGCTACACTCGATTCGGTTGCATAACCTTTTCCCCAGTGTTTTTGCTTAAACCGATAACCGAATTCGTATATGTTTACTTTGCCATTCAAGGGTTCACGGAAATATTTAAGTCCACACCAACCCAACATTTCATCGGTTTCTTTATCAACAACTGCCCAACGTCCGATGCCATTTTCTTCGTATTGAATTCGGATGAAATGGATGACATCAGTTATTTCTTCCTTTTTCTGATTGGGACTTTGGTCAATGAATTTCCGGACTTCCGGATCGGAATCCATTTCAAACATATCATCGATATCTGATAACTCAATTTCACGGATAATCAGCCGATCGGTTTTTGTGTAGGTTTTCATTTTAATAAAGATTTGTATAAATCCGTTTCTGCGTATTCTTTAATAATTTCATTTCGTTCTTCGAGAAACCTTTTTAAATAATTGGTCAGAATTAATTTTTCTGCAATTCTTCCCAAAAATCCAAATGGTGCCTCATATTCATAGACATCTTTCATCATCACACCATCATTTATTTCTTCAAAATAATGGTCATGTTTTATGAATTTAAAGATACCTTTTATTTGTTCGTCCCGGAAATGAAAAGGCCGGTCGTAAACTGTGATTTTTGAAGTCAATCTTTGTCGTACGCCAAAATGAGTCGCTTCCCAAGTTACGAATTCGCCCGAATCAATTAAACCGCTAAGTTTGCCATCAATTGCTTTTTCATTTGTTTTGGAAGTGGTAAGAATATGTAAATCAATGCTTCTGGCCAAATCAAAACAAGTTTCGATATTGGATCGAATAAAAGTATTGAGTTCAATTTTGGGCATTCATTAAATCTTCGCCAACAAATATTTCATATTCACCTCTTTATCGATGATTTCCGCCAATTTTTCGGCCGGAATTCTTTCCTGTTTCATCGTATCGCGATAACGAAGCGTCACCGAATTATCATTCAATGAGTCGTGGTCAATCGTGATACAGAAAGGCGTTCCGAGTGCATCCATTCTTCGGTATCTTTTCCCGATGGAATCTTTGTCTTCGTACATCACATTGAAATCTAAACGAAGTTCGTTGAAGATTTTTTCGGCAAATTCCGGAAGACCGTCTTTTTTGACCAAAGGCAAAATCGCAGCTTTGATTGGCGCCAAAGCAGGAGGTAAGCTCAAAACTGTTCTTTCGCTTCCGTCTTCCAATTGTTCATCTTTGAGGCTGTTGGAGAAAATCGCGAGGAACAAACGATCCAATCCCACCGAAGTTTCTACCACGTAGGGTACGTAATGTTGGTTCAATTCGTTGTCGAAATATTGTAATTTTTTACCTGAATGTTCTTCGTGCGCTTTTAAATCGAAATCGGTTCTCGAATGAATTCCTTCCAATTCTTTGAATCCAAACGGGAATTTGAATTCAATATCAGCAGCGGCATTGGCATAATGCGCCAATTTTTCGTGGTCGTGAAAACGATAATTTTCATCTCCTAAACCAAGTGACTGATGCCATTTTAAACGGGTTTCTTTCCATTTCTCGTACCAATCCAATTCGGTTCCGGGCTGAACGAAATATTGCATTTCCATTTGTTCGAATTCGCGCATGCGGAAGATGAACTGTCGTGCGACAATTTCATTTCTAAATGCTTTTCCGATTTGCGCAATTCCAAACGGAATTTTCAAGCGGGAAGTTTTTTGAACGTTCAGAAAATTGACAAAAATCCCTTGAGCCGTTTCGGGACGCAAGTACAAATCCATCGCAGACTCCGCATTTGCGCCTAATTTCGTTCCGAACATCAAGTTGAACTGACGAACTTCTGTCCAGTTTTTGGAACCGGTAACCGGGTCGGCGATTTCCAGCTCTTCGATGAGTGCTTTTACGTCGGCCAGATTTTCAGTTTCAAGCGATTTCGCCATTCGACTCAAAATCGCGTCGATTTTTTGTTGATAATCCACCACACGTTGATTGGTTGCGACAAATTGTTCTTTGTCAAAAGCATCCCCAAATCGTTTCGCTGCTTTTTCTACTTCTTTGTCGATTTTCGTTTCGATTTTCGCGCAATAATCTTCGATCAAAACGTCTGCCCGATAGCGTTTTTTGGAATCTTTGTTGTCAATCAGCGGGTCGTTGAAAGCATCCACGTGTCCGGAAGCTTTCCAAATTGTCGGATGCATAAAAATTGCGGAGTCAATCCCGACGATATTTTCATTGAGCTGAACCATGGCTTTCCACCAATATTGTTTGATGTTGTTTTTGAGTTCGGCACCATTTTGTCCGTAATCATAAACGGCAGAAAGTCCGTCGTAAATTTCACTGGATTGGAAAATAAATCCGTACTCTTTGGCGTGCGAAATAATCCGCTTGAAAATATCTTCTGACATAGTTTTGAATTGAACTGCGAAAATAGTGGATTTTACCGATTTGGCGAAATTCAAAAGGGAAATACCATAGTGGTATTAATTAACTTTTCAGAATTAATACTTACCTTTGACGTTAGTAATGTGAAATTATGATTGTTTCATTTGGAGATAAAGAAACGGAAAAAGTTTGGGAAGGAATTATGTCCAAAAAACTTCCTCATGAAATTCAACAAATAGCGCGAAGGAAACTAAGGATGATAAATAATTCAGTCGATATTGTGGATTTGAGAATACCGCCTGCAAATCGGCTGGAAAAATTAAAAGGAGATAGGAAAGAGTTTTACAGCATCAGGATTAATGATCAGTGGAGAATTATCTTTAAATGGGAAAAGGGAAATGCCTCTGAGGTCAGAATTATAGATTATCATTAAATTTTAAAAATGGAAAAGCTAAAAAACATTACACCCGGCGAGATTTTATTGGAAGAATTTTTAATTCCAATGGGAATTTCACAATACAAACTATCGAAAGATTTAGATATTCCACAAACCCGAATTTCAGAAATCATTAAAGGAAACCGGAGAATTTCAGCTGATACAGCTGTTAGACTAAGTGCTTACTTTGGTAATTCAGCCAAATTTTGGCTTGGACTTCAAAATGAATATGATATTGAAAATGAAGTGATTGAGAAATCAATTGAACTCAATCGTATTAAAACGATTCGTGACAGAGAAAATATTTCTTAGAACTTTTTAAATTTTCTCATTAAAAATTCCAAATGTTGAGTTTTAAATGAAAATCCATTATCCATTTAAAATTTTAATTTCACATTTAAAGAATCAATTCGAATACCGCATCCACTTCCACATTTCTTTGAAGGAAGGTTTTTTGCCGTACATCAAAATTCCGACCCGATAAATTTTCGAAGCAAAGAAAACCATCAGCAACATAGTCCCGATGAGCAATACCAGCGAAAGTGCAATTTCCCACCATTCCACCCCAAAGGGTAGTCGGGTAACCATGGAAATCGGAGAAGTCAGCGGGATGATAGACAGCCAAAAAGCAACCGGCCCATCAGGATTTTCAAGCGTGGTCATACTTCCGTACATCGCAATCATCATGGGGAAAATCGGATAAAAAGTAAATTGTTGGGTGTCTGTGTCATTGTCAACCGCAGAACCAATCGCAGCAAAAACCGAACTGTAAAACAGATAGCCCAATAGGAAATAAAGCATAAACATAATGAGAATAAACGGATAGTTCAGCCCTAAAAGCGTATCGAAAATCCCTTGTGCATCAGCCATCCACTCCGGATTTTGTTCCATCATAGCTTGTGCTTGTTCGGTATTGAGATTGGTTGGCATCTTTGAAGCAAAAAAGGCAGAGCCACCCAACATGAGCGCTAGTCCCATGATGATCCAGATAGTGAATTGTGTCAGCGCTACCAAGGTTGAACCTAAGATTTTCCCCATCATCAGATTGAAAGGTTTGACCGATGAAATGATGATTTCCACCACGCGGTTGTTTTTTTCTTCCACCACGCTGCGCATCACTTTTACGCCATAAATCATGATGAACATGAAAATAATGTAAGCCAGAAACATCGCCAGACCAAATTTTACATATTCGCCTTTTTCTTCCGAACCACCTTTCAGGTCAAAAGTTTTGATTTTTACGCTGGCCCCCATGTTTTTCACCGCATCATGTGAAATTCCGGCTTGTTCCATTTTGAGTTCTTCGATGCGTTTGCTCAATTTGTTTTCCAATCTTTCTTTGAATCCGACACCGATGTTGCCTCTGGTGCTTAATTCGATTCCTTTTTCAACTTTTGAAAAATCATTTTTATCAATCGCCGGAATCACCAATAATCCGTTCAGCGTTTTACTTTCAGAAAGCGTGTCTTTAATGCCCTGAATGTCTTCCGGTCCGTAAAAATTATAAATTTCATTTCCGCCCGAAACCAATGAAGTGATAAACTCTTTGCTTTCATCCACCACCGCAATGCTTTTCTGATCTGAATTTGCCGAAATCATCCATGCGATAATCCCGATGATTGCTACCATAATGATGGGTGACAAAACGGTCATGATGATGAAGGTTTTGTTTTTAACCTGCGTCAGAAATTCTCTTTTGGCGACTAATAATATTTGGTTCATTTGAATTTAAAATTTAGAATTTCAATAAGCTAAAGATTTGCTTAAGTTAAATTACTTCTTCTTTTTGATTGCTGTGCGAATTCGAAGTAACGGCCTGCAAAAATATTTCGTTCATCGAGGGAATGGCTTCTTTGTATTGAATGATGTGTCCCAAATGCGAAATTTCATTTAAGAATTGATTCGAACTCATTCCTTCAGTTTTTGATAATTTGAATGAAGTGGAAAAACTATTTTGTTTAATTTCTTCAGGCGCGAATTCCGCCGTGAAACGCTTCCAGCTTTCTTGGTCAGGATTTTCAATTTCGACAAAATATTTTCCCGATTTGAACTGATGTTTGACCTGGTTGATTTCTCCGTCCAGCACTTTGTTGGATAAATTGATCAATGCAATATGATCGCACATTTCCTCCACGGACTCCATTCGATGCGTAGAAAAAATGATGGTCGTGCCTTTGTCGCGGAGCTCCAGAATTTCGTTGGCGATGATTTGTGCATTCACGGGATCAAATCCGCTGAAAGGCTCATCGAAAATCAACAATTCCGGTTCGTGCAAAACGGTAATCACAAACTGAACTTTTTGTCCCATTCCTTTGGAAAGTTCGGTAAGTTTTTTATCCCACCATTCGGCAATTCCCAATTTTTCAAACCAGTATTTTGTTTTTTTATGTGCTTCGGTATTGGAAAGTCCTTTGAGTTTGGCAAAATAAAGCGCTTGTTCACCGATTTTCATATTCTGATACAATCCACGTTCTTCGGGCATATAGCCAACCAGCGGAATGACGGATTTGTCGAGCGGCTTTCCTGCAATGCTTACCGAACCTTTGTCGGGAGCAGTAATCTGATTGATGATACGGAGAAATGTGGTTTTCCCTGCGCCATTCGGACCCAATAATCCGTAAACCGAACCTTTTGGGATGGTCAGGTCAAAATCATTGAGGGCGATTTTATTTCCATATTGTTTGGTTAATCCTTTTGCAACAAGCAAATCCGACATAAGAATTGTTTTTGAGATTAGTTGAAATTCTTATGCAAATGTTACAATTTTTAAATGAATTATTGTGTTTCTACTATTTTAGAATTAGTTTTGAATACTAACTAACCGAACAATGAAATTTAAAATTCTAATTTTTCTAATTCTTTGCCTGTTTTATAAGATTTATGCTCAGAAAGATTGTGCGTGTAATTATATCACAGATTATTATCCACTTGTTTATAAAGGTCAACTTAATTACCTGAAGGAAAATTATGATTCTGCTTATGTTTATTTGAAAGAAGCCGAAGAAAATTGTCCGCTTTTGGATAATTTACAAACCAATGAAATTTCAATGCTCCTTGAAATCTCTGTTCGTAAAAATCTTTACGAGGATGCTACAGAATATTTAAAAATGAAATTAATCAATGGGTTTGAAATTAAATATTTAGTAGAAGATTCGTTGTATAGTGATTTTATAAAAGCTAAAGAATTCCAGAAAGTTAGTGCAAAGGCAGATGAAATTTATCGAGATTGGCATTCGGGAATTGATTTAGAACTAAGAAATAAGTTAGTATCAATGAACAAAGAAGATCAAAAGGTTCGTAGAGAAAAGCCGATTGATTTTGAAAAAATGAAACAAATTGACAGTATCAATATAAATGCATTGAAGGAAATAATTGCTGAATATGGGTATCCTTCTAAAAATTTAGTAGGGAATTATTCGGTAGATGAGCATCCTAATGTTTATACTTTGATTATGCATATTCAAGGCGAAGAAAATTTGAATTATTTTAAACCTATATTTCTGGAATGGGTTAGATGTGGAAAGACGGATTATACATCTATTTATGCTAATCTTGTAGATAGCAATGATAGAAGTCGAGGTGTTTTTACGTATGGAATTTATTCTAATATAAAGCCAGAACAAATTAAAGATTTTGAAAATTTAGATGAGAGAAGAGTCAGCGTAGGACTCAGGCCATGGGAAATGGAAAAAGAAGTTCAAGAATTGCTAAGATTAAAATACGATCTTCATTAAAGTTTCTTATCCACAAACTCCTGAATTTTTTTCGCAATAATCGGAGCCGCTACCATTACGGCGAGCGAAAGAGCCGCTTTTCCGGCATTGCCCATTTTCAGTCGCTGACTTGCCTGTCCCGAAATAAAACTCAAAGCCGTATTGACACCACCGCCAATTGGAGATGAAATAGAGTTGGAGTTATCCTCCACTTTGCTGACAAAATTATTAATGGTTTTGTAAAGAAAACCTTCTTGCGCCGATTTGTCGGCATTGGCCATTTTCAGTTTGAGTTGCCTTTTGGCTTCCCTCAAATCGGCAAGTGTATTGATATCTTTAGTTTTCATCTTCTTCGTCATCATCTGAATTATCGATTGCTTCCATTGCAGCTTCTACCGCTTTATTGGTAATAAGTAACATGATTTTTCGGCGGAAAATAAATAGAATAATAAGAAAAATGACATAAATTCCCATTACCATCAGAAATCCCAAACCTGTATCGTTGAACCAGTTTCCGAAAAGATAACCGGCAGAAAGGCTGCCGATAAAGAGTATCATCATCACAAACATACCCACCAAAATACCGTAAACTCCCGCGCCAATCATATTGCTGACGGAATCTACGATTTCCAGCTTGGCATAAGCAATTCTGTTGTTGATGTATTGTTTTAAATCATCAAACATAAATAAGTTTTAGGTCAAATTTAATAAAAAAATGTTGGGATTTAAACCCCAACATTTTCTTCAAATTCATCTTTTGCCTTTTTAGCTTCAGATTTTACATCCTGAGCTGTACTTTGTAATTTTGACTTTACATCGGCAAGACGATCTTCTAAGTCTTTTTTAGCTTTTTTAGCTTTTTCACTGAAGTCATTGGAATATTTATCCAAATCTTTTTTAAGTCTATCAGCTTCTTTTTTGAGTTGCTTACGTGTTTCTTCTCCGGATTGAGGAGCCATCAGTAGGCCTGCTGCAGCACCTGCAGCTGCTCCGATTAATAATCCGGCTAATAATTTAAATGCTCCACTTTCTTTTGCCATGGTTTTTAATTTTAAAGGTTAATAGTTTTTCTAAATTTACAAATTAGTAAAGTCAAAAACAATACCAAAAATTCTATCTTTACACCGATTTAATGAAAATTTTAACAAATGCCACAATTATCTGTTAAAGGCGAACAAATGCCTTCATCTCCAATACGTAAATTAGTTCCTTACGCCGATAAAGCACGCAGCAAAGGCACAAAAGTATACCATCTTAACATCGGCCAACCTGATATCGCTTCGCCTGTTTCGGCTTTGGAAGCTTATCACCAATTGCCTTTTGATGTTATTGCTTATACGCATTCCGAAGGAACGCCCGAATACCGAAAAGCTTTGTCCAACTATTACAAAGGAAGAGGATACGATGTTGAAACCAATAATATTATCGTAACCAATGGAGGTTCAGAAGCTTTGTTGTTTACCTTTGGCGTGATTGCCAATCCGGGTGATGAAATTATCATTCCCGAACCTTTTTATGCGAACTACAATAGTTTTGCTTGTCAAAGCGAAGTAAACATTGTTCCGATTCAGTCCACGATTGAAAATAACTTTGGCCTTCCGCCAATTGAGTCATTTGAAGAAAAAATTACCGATAAAACAAAAGCAATTCTCATCTGCCACCCCGGCAACCCGACCGGATATCTTTATTCGCAAGCCGAACTTCAAAAACTAAAAGATTTGGTTTTGAAGCACGATTTGTATTTGATTTCGGATGAGGTTTACGCCGAATATGTGTACGGTGGTGAAGAGCACGTTTCGGTTTTGAGTTTTCCAGAATTGAAAGAAAATGTCATTATAATTGATTCCGAGTCCAAACGTTTCAGTATGTGTGGCGCTCGTTTGGGAGCGATGATTTCAAGAAATGAAGAACTGATGAAACGAGCGATGAAATTTGCACAGGCGCGTTTGAGTCCGGTATTGACCAGCCAATATGCCGCTGCAAAAGCCCACGAAAATGTCGGAACTTATTTTGAAGACAGCCGCGCGGAATACATTAGCCGTCGTGATTTGCTGGTTGCTGAACTGAACAAAATTCCCGGCGTGATTTGTCCCAATCCCAAAGGTGCTTTTTATTGTATGGTAGAACTTCCGGTGGACGATGCCGAAAAATTTGCCATTTGGTTGCTAAACGACTTCGAACTGGACGGCGAAACTGTGATGGTGGCACCCGGAAACGGATTTTACAGTCATCCCGATACGGTAAAAAATCAGGTTCGGATTGCTTACGTTTTAAATAAAGAAGATTTACAACGTTCTGTTGAAATCCTGAGAGTAGCGTTGGATAGATATAATTCTCAAAACTAAATTTCAAATTGGACATTCTAGATAATCATTCTTTAAAACCCTACAACACTTTCGGAATTGATGTTTCTGCAAGATATTTTGTGGAAGCGAAATCGGTGGAGGATATCAAATCCGCATTGGAATTTGCACGAGAAAACCAACTTCAATTAATTCTTTTCAGTGGGGGAAGTAATATGTTGCTCACGCACGATTTCGATGGATTGGTATTGAAGCTGAACCTGAAAGGAACTGAATTGGTTTCGGAAGAAGATGATTTTGTGGAGGTCAGAGTCAAATCCGGCGAGAATTGGCATGAATTTGTGCAATGGACTTTGCAAAATGATTTCGGCGGATTGGAAAATCTTTCCCTGATTCCTGGAAATGCCGGAACCGCGCCGATTCAGAATATTGGCGCTTATGGCGTGGAAGTGAAAGATTCGATGACAGAACTTTCTGCATTGGAAATTTCAACCGGAAACATCCGAAAATTTACGAATGTAGAATGTAAATTCGGGTACCGGGATTCGGTTTTCAAAAATGAATTTAAAAATCAATTCATCATAACCGATGTCACATTTAAATTGACCAAAAGAAATCATCTGCTTCACACCCAATACGGAGCCATTCAGGCTGAACTTGACAAATTAAACATTCAAAATCCTACCATTCAGGACATTTCCCGTGCGGTCATAAACATTCGCCAAAGCAAATTGCCCGACCCGAAAGAAATCGGGAATTCAGGAAGTTTCTTTAAAAATCCGGTGATTTCCAAATTGGAATTTGAAGAAATTCAGAAAAAACATCCGGAGATTTCGGCTTATCCATCCGGTGACGAAGTCAAAGTGGCAGCGGGCTGGTTGATCGAAAAAGCAGGCTGGAAAGGAAAACGCTTTGGCGATGCCGGTGTTCATGAAAAACAAGCATTGGTTTTGGTCAATTATGGAAATGCGACCGGACAGGAAATCTATGATTTGTCCCAAAGGATTGTCGATGATGTTTATGAAAAATTCGGCATAAATCTCGAAAGGGAAGTAAATATTCTTTAATTTTAATTGATTTAAAACGAATTAGTTATCGTTGAAATCATTAAAAAATTCAATAAGTCTATCATTTTAGTAGACTAAAACAATTACTTTTGCCCTCATAGATTTAAAAAATGGACAAGAAATTATTGCGTTCTTATATTTTCAGGCATCTCGACGGAGTAGTGGTTCCGCAGGTCATTCATCAGTTATCCCAAAAAGGAATTCTTGAATTTATTCTTCAAAATGGAAGTTTTAATTTGGAGAAAATTGCAGAGGAATTCAATGCCAACGAAGGTTATCTCAACGTTGCGCTTCGTATTTTGGCTTCGCAGGGATATTTGAATTATGAATTGAATAATTCGGAAAACACCGTAAAGATTTCCACCCATGAAAATTCAGAGAAAGCATTTTCATTTGCCGGAATTTATCAGAATTTAGCGGAATTTTTATCCGATGAGGAATTGATTTCTTCTCAGGCCATTTCCGATGAACTCGGTCGTAAATGGATGAAAATCTATGAGAAATACCGTTCGGATTTATTGGAGAATAGACTCGAAAATTCTTTGGAATATCAAATTCAAAAACACATCGAAGGTGCGCTCATTAGTCCGATAATAGTCAAACTCGGCATGAGCGGAATGTTTCACAAATACTTTATGGAAGCATCTTTCAGTGCCGATGAATTTCATAAAAATCCAGGTTGTTTTGAACAATTATTAGAAGCTTTGGCTGAATTGGGTTGGTTTAGCCGCAAAGGAAGAAATTTTCAGTTTACCGAAACCGGATTGTTTTTCGCCCGTCGTGCTTCGGCTTATGGCGTGACGGTTTCTTATTTGCCAATGTTCGCCAAAATGGAAAATCTTT
>JAEWHB010000035.1 GCA_023388015.1 Bacteroidota bacterium | reverse complement strand
ATATTTTACTTGGAAATTCTTATCTGACGAATTTAACCTGTGCTACGCCGATTGAAATCAATTTAAGTCTGGAAGAAATATATAAATATTCAAAAGCCCGATATAAACTTCTTTGGAAAGATAATTTCGTATGCTTTTCGCCCGAAACCTTTGTCAAAATCCAAGACGGAAAGATTTATTCCTATCCGATGAAAGGTACTATCGATGCTTCGGTTGAGAATGCAGAAGAAAAAATCCTGAACGATCTCAAGGAAAAAGCCGAACATTACACCATCGTGGATCTCATTCGAAACGATTTGAGCCAAGTTGCTAAAAAAGTTTCTGTTCCGAAATTCCGTTATCTGGAAGAAATTAAAACCAATCAGAAAACACTTTTGCAGGTAAGTTCGGAAGTCAGAGGAGAATTGCAGGAAGATTTTCATGAAAAACTCGGCGATATTTTTGATGCATTATTGCCGGCAGGCTCAATTTGTGGTGCGCCCAAGGACAAAACCGTAGAAATCATCCGCGAAGCGGAAAACTACGACCGGAATTTTTATACCGGCGTTTTTGGTGTTTTTGACGGAAAAAACTTGGACAGTGCGGTGATGATTCGGTTTGTAGAACAAGCTCAAAACAGATTTGTTTTCAAAAGTGGCGGCGGAATTACGCACCAGAGCAGAGTAGAAGACGAATACCAAGAAATGATTGATAAAATATATGTCCCGATTAATTGAAACTTTGTGCATCCAAAACGGAGAAATCCGAAACCCAGAATTTCATCAGAAAAGGTTGGATCGTTCCCGATGGAAACTCTTCGGCTTGGACGACGAAATCAATCTGGAAGTTCTCATCAAAACCAATCTGAAAGATATTTCACCGACCGAAAAACTGAAATGCAGAATTATTTACGGAGAGGAAATCGAGTCGGTTGAGTTGATTCCTTATCAAATCAAACCCATTCATTCGGTTCGTTTGGTGGAAAACAATGAAATCGAATATCCTTTCAAATTCGCCGACCGTTCTGCTTTTGAACTGATGAAAGATTCGGTAACCGAGGACGAAATTATCATTGTAAAAAACGGGCAAATCACCGATACTTCTTATTCAAATCTGGTGTTTTTTGATGGAGAAAAATGGATTACGCCGATTTCTTATCTGCTCAACGGTACTATGCGACAATCGCTTTTAAAATCCGGAAAAATCATAGAAGATGAGGTAAATCCCAAAGATTTAAATCGCTTTTTTAAATTCAAACTCATCAATGCGATGATGGACTTAGACGAAAGTCCCGAATTGGATGTTTCCATCATTTCTTAGACGAGCTTCGAACTTCGCAATTCGAACTTCGCAATTCGAACTTCGCAATTCGAACCTCGAATATCACCCCAGTTTTCCCTTCAGTTCCTCAATGTCCTCTATCAACCTCTTATGTTCCTCTGTTGGAAATTCAAAGACATCTGAATGTTCATTTTGAATTCTTTCTATGATGGACAAACAATTTTTGGCCTGCTTTAAATCATCGGTTTTTAAATAAGCGAAACCTGCTTGAACGAACATTCTTAACTGAAAGTTTTTTAATTTTTCATCCAGTAACATTGCCTCGCGCTTCTCGTCGGGCAATAAGAGATTGTCCATTTCTTCTGAATGCAAATCATAATAGGTTTTCAGAATTTCGTCAAATACGCCCAGAAACTTTTCGGTTTCTTTTTCATTGTCGATTTTCATTAAACGAGCAATGGCATTGAGCATTTGCTCGATTATTTTGGAGATGAAATCCCTGCGTAGCATTATTTCCTAAGATTTTTATTGAGAATGGAAGCCACCAGAAAAATCCCGATTAATTCCACAAACATCCCGATGATAATCAGGTTGTTTCCGGTGATCCATCCGTCGGAATATTCGTTTAGTTTTAGAATAAATCCGGCGACAACAAGCACAAGTCCGAGGATGATAATGGTAAGTCCGGCTACAATTTGAGGTGTAAATTTCATGAATTCTGATTAACTGAGTTTATTGGCCAATCTTGCAAAAACTTTGGCCGGTTGTTTTCCGTCGTAAAGGATTTTATGGACAGCTGCCAAAATCGGAGCTTTTACTTCCAAAACCTTTTTGAGCTGATAAACACTTTTGGTGGCATAGTATCCTTCGGCAACCATATTCATTTCCACGATGGCCGATTTCACGGTATAACCTTTCCCGATCATACTTCCAAACATTCGGTTTCGGGAGAAATTGGAATAACCCGTTACAAGCAAATCTCCCAAATAAGCCGATTCTTTCACGTCTCTTTTGATGGGCGAAATATGTTGGGTAATCCGGTTCATTTCCCTTGTGGCATTGCTCATCAGCACCGCTTGGAAATTATCGCCATAGCCCAGTGCATGTGCGATTCCTGCAGCGATGGCATAAATATTTTTAAGCACAGCGGCATATTCGGTTCCGAAAATATCCTTGGAAATATTGGTTTTGATAAAGTTGCAGGCAAGTCCTTCGGCCGCCATTTTGGCTTTTTCGGGATCTTGTGCCGCAATGGTCAGATAGGAGAGACGTTCCAGCGCAACTTCCTCGGCATGACAGGGACCGCTGATGACACCAAAATTCTCATAAGAAA
>JAEWHB010000008.1 GCA_023388015.1 Bacteroidota bacterium | reverse complement strand
AAATAATAAATTTCGAACTAATTGATTTTCTGCTATGTACCATATGCATAACATCAGCAAAAAGTGGCGCGCAAGATAACACTTTTATTTTAGATCCGGAATAATTTTTTAAAGGAATACTATCCGTGACAGCAACTTCCACCAAAGGTGAGTTTTCAATCCGTTCATAAGCATTGCCTGATAAAACCGGATGGGTAGCGACCGCGCGTACGCTTTTGGCTCCTTTTTCCATGATCAGTTCTGCTGCTTTGGTGAGCGTTCCGGCAGTGTCAATCATATCGTCAAGCAAAATCACGTTCCTTCCTTCGACTTCACCAATCAACATCATATTTTCAACCTGATTGGCTCTTTTTCTTTCCTTGTGACAAATTACAATGTCTGCATTGAGATGTTTCGAATAATTATTAGCACGTTTCGCACCTCCCATATCGGGCGAAGCAATCGTAAGGTTATCCAAATTTAAACCTTTAATGTAATCCACAAAAATCGTGGATGCATACAAGTGATCAACCGGAATTTCAAAAAATCCCTGAATCTGATCAGCATGTAAATCCATTGTCATAACACGAGTTGCGCCCGCTGCTGTAAGCATTTTTGCTACAAGTTTTGCTCCGATGGGAACACGGGGAGCATCTTTTCTATCTTGTCTTGCATAACCGTAATAAGGAATTACCGCTGTAATTTTGTCTGCAGAAGCACGTTTGGCTGCATCACACATGAGCAAAAGTTCCATCAGATTATCGCTCGGCTGAAAAGTTGACCCGATGATGAAAACTCTGGCACCGCGAACCGATTGTTCAAAAGCCGGCTGGAATTCTCCATCACTGAAATCTACGATTTTGAGGTTTCCCAATTTCTCACCGTAATTTTCTGCGATTTTCTCAGCTAATATTTGGCTAGTTCGGGTTGAAAACAACAAAGCATTTTGTTCCATGTGTGTAATATTTATGAATTGCGTGAAATGGTGTACAAAATTATAAAAATTATGATGTCTACTCTAATTTAATCTTCATTTAATTTCCTCGATGTTTCTTTTTTCTAGGAGCTATTCCCGCTGTACGTTGCAATCTTTTTGGATACCCAAAAAGGATTTCCACTGCCATCGGGGCTAGGGACATGGAATATTAAATAAAATGATCGAAAATTTTACTTTTAAAGAATTAAAACGAGCGGCTAAAGGTTGAATACCAGATCATGGAAAACCGATCCTATGTTCCTTACCATAATATGATCTGCATCTGGCGCATTGTGAGAAATAAAAAAGCCGGAATTAACCGGCTTTCTAGAGAAATATTTTCAATTATTTTGCTTTCTTTTTTACCAGTCCGCCCAGTGTTTTTCCTGTTTTGGCATAACCTTCGGCAATTCGGTCGTTGTTATTGGCTACGCCCACAAAGTTCCCGTCTCCCGGTGCATTTTTACTGTCAATAACCGCCAAAACATTTCCGGGATTTGCTGTTTCAACAAACTTAAGAGAAGTACTTACTTTTGCCGGTTGCTTCATAACACCTGCAAACCACCCCGGATAAATCCAAGTCGTTTCCACAATTAATGTATAAGGCGCTGAACTGTCTTTTGACGCCTGAATATTACCACTTTTATTAAAAGACGAAATGAATTTATCTATAAATGAATTTTCTTTGGAAGAATTCCAATCTGCCAACCATTTATCAGCCTCTGCCTTCCCCTTATCATCACCAATTTCCTTTGTTCTTTTGGCAATGTATTCCTCTTCTGACATTTTTTCATTGTAAAAAGTCGCTTTGTCAAAATCAAATGATACATTCAGCTCCTTTTGCCCTTTTAAAAAGGACAAATCTCCTGATTCAATTTTCATTTTCTGAGCCGACACACTTAATGTAAAAGCGGTCAAGGCGATAAATAATAAAGTTGTTTTCATGTTATTGAGTTTATATTAAATTTTTCGTTTGTCTACAAATGTGATACTTTTCCTCGAATTTTCCGGAAATTTTATTTTCAGAATTTCCGGTTCGGAAACAAATATAATTCGCGGACTTACACGTACTTTGGCCCGGAAACGGTCTTTGATCCGATCCAGCATTTCTTCGGATTCATTGGTAGAAAAAACTTTAACCTGAATTTCATCTTCGTCAATTTCACTCGAAAAAACTTCAATTACATAATGTTTCACTTCCTCAAAATCATTCAATAAATCGAGCAAAGACGGCGGATAAAGCGAAGTTCCTTTGTATTTGATCATCTGCTGTTTACGCCCCACAAGCGGCCCCAAACGAAAAGTCGTGCGACCGCAACTGCATTTTTCGTGATAAGGCTTTACAATGTCTCCGGTTTTATAACGCAACAAAGGCATTCCCTTCACACCCAGCGTCGTAACCACCAATTCGCCTGCTTCGCCATCACGCACCGGCTGATCGTTTTCATCCAAAAATTCGCAGATAATCAATTCCGGATGATGATGTCCGCCCATTCCGGCTTCGCATTCGGTAAAAGCAGTCGCCATTTCAGTTGAAGCATAGGTCGAATACAATTCCAAAGGCCATTTGGATTTAATTTTCGACGCCAGCACATTGTCCGAAAAATCCTGATTGCGCAAAGGTTCGCCAATGCAAATGACCTTTTTCACACTTGAATTCCGATAATCTATGCCGTTTTCCTCAGCGTATTCAATCATTTTCAGCAAAAAGGAAGGAACACAAATTAGCGCATCGGGTTTGATTTTCCCGATGGTGTCCCATTGCAATTCCGGCACACCCGAACCCACTCTTACCACGCCAATTCCGGCTTTTCGCGCTCCTAAAAAATACGCCAATCCGGCCATAAATCGACGATCCAAAGTGGTGGTAAGCTGAAGTGTATTTCCAGAATTTAATCCGGCGCAATCATAAGACAGAGCCTCATTGTACGCCAATCGCTCCAAATCTTCATCGGTCATCGCAATCAAAACCGGATCACCCGAAGTACCCGAAGTCGAAACATAATCGGCAATCTCAGACTTGGGAACGCAAAGAAATTTTTCATTGTATTTCTGAAGTTCATCTTTGGTCGTAATCGGAATTTTCACAAGATCTTCTACCGAATTAATTGACTCAATATCAATTTTTTGCGCTTTAAATAATTCCGAATAATAAGCTGAATTTTCTTGAAGATAAACCAATTGCTTTTTCAGAAGTTCATTTTGGAAAGCTTTGATTTCTTCCTTTGATTTTCTTTCTATTTCGGGTAGTTTTATCATTTTATTTCATCTTTCGTTCCGATTTCCGAATTCTTTTTTCCAAAAATTCACGGTCGGGAACGGTTGTAATTTCCTTTTCCAGAGCAATTTTATAATTTTCCAGGGCTTTTTTATAATTTTTTCGTCCGAAATAATATTCGCCCACCCAAAAATAGGTCTTCCAAAATTCGGGATTTAATTGGATGAACGAATGAATTTCCTCTTCCGAAATTATTTCATCCGTTTCAAAACGCTTCATTTCCTTTTTAAATGCTAAATAATTTTGGAATTCGGCAGAATGCAAAAATTCATCTTCGGGAATGATCAATTCCTCCACCAAAAAATCTCCCCAATCACCGTTTTCCATTTTTTCAAAAACTTCATTCAGGTCATACGCCACAAAAGCTCCCAGCTGATAAGGATTGGCCGAAACCCACATCAAACGGTCTTCCGGTTTGAAAATTACGGCGTGATGCGACAAAAGCTGATTGATTGCTTTTTCGTTTCCATAACCGATTTCCAGTTCATTCAATCCTGATTTATTTCGTAAAAAATCAGCTGCAATTTCCGGTGAAACCGGTGGATTTTCAGCAATTAATTCATGCATTTTCTCAAATCTGTATTGCGAATGCGACTCCGCAATGGCTTGCTGATTTTTTTTATCGGACTGATAAATTTCGCTTTGAAAATGATTGGAACAAACCAATAAATCGGCGGAACTTTCTACCCGATACACATCGAATTTCCGTGGCGAAACCTCGATCAAAATCGCGGATCTTTCATCGGCACTACCAACCATAATCGACTCAGCTACAAATACTTCTCTTTTTTTAGCGATTTCAATGGCTTCTTCGAAATTTCCGGCATATTGCAAAATCTCTCTCGCCACCAATGAAATCGGCGTTTTAGCAACCAATGGAATGGAAGATTTTCCGGCGTTAATCGTGACGGTTATTCCTTTTTCATTCATTCCCGAAACCGCGCCCACAAAGCCCGGCCAAGTGACGATAGCATGTTTATGACCTTCATCGGGGTTGATGAAAGCGATGATTTTATTTTCAGAAAATTCATCATTGATATAAAAATCGAAGTTTCGACCGAGGATTAATTTCCCATCGGCCGAATTCTCGCCCCAAGCCGCAAAGGAAGTGCATCCGACCATTGCCAGATCTTGCAAAGCATGGCCGATGTCGTGCGCAGCATGAAAGTACAAAGTCCGCCAGAAAACCGGCGCCACAAAATTAAATTCCTCCGATGTGAATTCGGAGATCCCGTAAATCTCCGCTTTGTATTCTTCCGTGACATGTTTATGTAATTTCCGATTAAAAAACTTCAAAAAACCGCGTACCAGATTTTGTTGAAATTTTGAAGGAACCAATTCTTCGATTTTGGAAACGAAGATTTTTTCCTGTTCGTACATCAATTCTTCCGTCAAATTTCCGTTTGCCAATCCTCTTTCCAGCGGATTTCCTTCGATATACAATTCCCAAATCCCGTAAGAATTCTTTCGCAAAAAATTATTTCCCAATAATTTAAAATCACCGGAATCAATTCTTTCCGGAAAAGGTTCAGTAGTGTAATGGAAAGTTGGTAAATCTTTAGGTGCTGCACAGGAAATCAGCGTAAAAACCGAAACCCAGAGCATGATATGTTTTACTTGAAAACCCATCAAGTCAAAACATGTGCAATGGCCTGAACCGCTCTGTCATGCTTTGCCACAAAGGGATTTGTCTTGTCCCATACATATCCGGCAAGTACTGAACAAAGTTTGCTTTTGATGTCTTCATTTACTTCAGGATGAAAAAACAAACGCTGCAACTCGCCAGTGTACCAGGTTTTCACATAGGAACGAAAGACATCGACGCCTGCCATGATGTATTGCTCATAATCTTTTTCCCAATCAACTGATTCGCCTTTGAGTTGTTTGGAAATCAGTCGTGCAGCCGTCGCTCCCGATTCAGAAGCAAAACAAACACCCGAAGAAAAAACGGGATCCAAAAATTCAGCACTGTTTCCGGTTAGCGCATAACCGGGACCGTATAATTTTTTGACGGCAGACGAATAAGCCACCAATTTTTTAGGTTCAAAAATAAATTCAAGTCCGTCAAATCTTTCGCTGTAATAATCCGATTGGCGGATGATTTCCCGGAATGTTTCCGCATTATCGCCTTTATCAACCGCTTCCAGGTATTCCTTTGGCGCAACAAGTCCCAGCGAAGAAATATTTTCTGAAAAAGGAATGACCCAAAACCAGTTTTTCTGCGAAAGCACATCAAAGGTAATTTGAGTTCCTTCCACTCCTTTAGGTCGTCTTTCGTCTTTCAAGTGAACAAAAATTGCCGACATAGGATCCAGTGAACTTGGCGCATCCAAATTAAAAAGTCGGGGTAAAACCCGGCCGTATCCACTGCTATCAATTATAAATTTCGCATGGATTTCTTTTGTTCCATTTGCATTTGAAACAGTTGTAATCGAATCACTTCCGTTGAAAATAACACTTTCCACGGTTGTTTCAAATTCTATATCCACTCCACGACTTTGGAGAATATCGGTCAATGTTTTATCAAATTCAGCTCTTGGCATCTGCCAGGTCCAGTCCCAGCCTTTTGTGTATTTCTGACTGAAATCGAAATAACATACTTCTTCTCCCCGAAGAAAACGTGCCGATAATTTTTTTTCAAAACCTTTTTCTAAAACTCCTTCTATGAATCCTGCTTCATCAAAATTATCCATACAACGCGGAATCAGGCTTTCTCCTATCACAAATCGGGGAAACTTCTCTCTTTCAACAACTTTTAATTTTATTCCGTTTTTTTCCAGGATTGCAGCAGCGACGGCTCCGGACGGGCCTGCCCCAATGACGAGAACGTCTACGTTTTCAGTTTTCATTTTTTATTTAAGTCCTAATTCCCACCAAATTTATACAGATATTATTAAATTTGCGACTTCTCTGTAAAAAATATAGAGCTCATTACTATGATTCA
>JAEWHB010000077.1 GCA_023388015.1 Bacteroidota bacterium | reverse complement strand
ACCATCACAAGCGTTGTTCCTTCTTTTTTCATGGCTTCGTCAACTTTCTCAACAGTTGTCAGGTCTTCAAAACCATTCATCGTCAACTGTTCTTTCATGGGTATTACAATATCTTCCGGATACATTTTTATACTATTTTAAAATTTAAACAAAATTAGGCATTCTTTCTATATTCCCCGAATGAATTACCTTTGAATTAATTATAGGCTCATAATCTGAATTGATGAAACTTACACTAGGGAAGGAAAAACGGCTGAAAAGCCGAAAAAGCATCGACCGACTTTTTTTGTCGGGTAGAAGAATTCAGAAATTTCCACTGAAAGCCGTTTATCATATCGATAGCAGTCCTGCTCCTGAATTTCGGGTAGCGGTGAGCGTTCCCAAAAAATTATTCAAAAAAGCAGTTCAGCGAAACTTGCTGAAACGCAGAATGAGAGAAGCTTTCAGACAAAACCAATACAAACTACAATTAAATGGTAATCTGGAAATCATGTTTATTTATTCGACAAACGAAATTCATGATTTTCAAAAAATCGAGAGTGCTATGCTCGCTTTGATCGGTTCTCTAAATTCGATTTCAATCGATAATAATTCAGAAAAATAAAACATAAAATCAGACCACAAATTCCGGCACCGAGCCCGATGATAAAGGGACGATTCTCTGCATGAAGCAGGCTCAATCCATAGTCCATGGAAATTAGGTTATAAATAAATGATCCGAGTATGATCACAAGGGAGATATAGACAAATGTTTTCATTTTTTAAAAGCTTTGAACGAATAATGCACCGATGTTGGAAACAAATAGTTTGACGGCAATTGACAATAAAATTACCCCAAATACCTTTTTCAATACCGACATGATGCCCGGTCCGAGTAGTTTTTCCAAGCGACCGGCATTTCGCAGTACCAAATATACGATAATCATATTGAGTATGATGGCAATGATGATGTTTACGTCGCCAAATTCTGCTCGAAGTGTAAGAACGGTGGTAAGCGAACCGGCTCCGGCAATCAGCGGGAAAGCAATTGGTACGATGGAGGCAGATTCGGGCGAAGTATCGCGGTGAATCTGGATACCTAGAATCAATTCGAGTGCAATAACAAAAATAACAAATGCACCTGCCACAGCGAATGATTCGACGTCAATTCCAATGAACGTAAGGATTTTGGTTCCGAAAAAGAGGAAGGAAATCATAATGAGTCCGGCTACGATGGTTGCCTTCTCTGATTCAATGAATCCCACGCGACTACGGATGCTTACTAAAATCGGCAAACTGCCCAGAATATCAATTACCGCAAATAGAACGGCAAAACAAGTTCCGATTTCTTTTATAGATACTTTTGCGAAAAAATCTGTCATGACACCGAAATTTTTTTGCAAAGGTATAACCTATGGTTTGATTTGACTTAATGAGAAATCTGAAATTATAGAAAAGTGATTTATGGCAATTTTGTAACTTTGATAAAAATCCAAATAATCATGGACACAATCGTAGATTTAAGAAGCAGGGTTCTGAAATTAATTAATTCGGCAGACGATAAATTATTACACATGATACAAGCCTTAGTAGAGACCTACCAATCTGAAGATAATAGAGAGCAAGAATTAACGGAGTCGCAAAAGAAAGAACTAGATAAAAGATTAGAACGCTATGCCCGTGGGGAAACCCGATTCTACACTTGGGAAGAAGTGGAAGCAAAACTAGATCAGTCAAATGAAATATAAGTTATTGGTTTCTGAAGAAGCTTATTGGGACATTTCAGATGCTATTGATTATTACAAACACATCCTTTCAGAGAATCTTGAATACAGCTTCAGAGAAGAGCTAAAGCGAGGATTTGATTACATAACCGAAAATCCGGAACATCTTGCCATAAAATACAATGAAATAAGAATCTACAACTTAAAAAAATATCCTTATCAAATTCATTTTTTGTTGAATCAAAAAAGTGTTCTTGTTTTTGGGGTTTTCCATGGAAAAACTAATCCCAAAAATTGGATAGAAAGAATAAAATAAATCTCTAATACTTGGATTTAACCCAAGACTACAACTACTTCCCCAAAAAAGTTTTCCAGATCCCTTCCGTTTCCTTGAATTTGGTCATCAGATCTTTTTCATCAGTTCCAAAAGCATATTTGGATTGTTTACACTCCAGAATCAAAGCTTTCCATTCCAACGCAAGGTTTCCATAGGAAGTCTGAAGTTTTTGATCCACAATATTTTCTGTAAAATCAGATAAATTGGTTTGACTGAAATGCATCCCGATCTGCGTTAAAATTTCTTCCTGCAGCGATAAAAACGCCGCCTTGTCCTGCTTTTGAGCCAAAGATTTCAGCGTATTAAGCTTATTGTTGATGGTAGTTTTAAATTGCGATTTCAGTTGTTTGTCAGTAAGCGGTACCGATTCTTTCGGGTCAGCATTCTTTTTGCGGAACCAAAACAGCATTCCACCTAGAATGGCAGCCATTGCCACAATTACCCAAATCCAATTATTTTCTTTTGAAACTGTTTCCACCACTTTATCTTTTACCTCTGCAATTCGCTGAGGTGCAATTATTTTGGTCAGAGTAGAAGAATCACTGCGAATGTGATCAGAAAGCTCATCGTTTCCGGCAAGTGTGTCGTTTTGAGGCGGTTCCGGCCCATCCACCGAAAGTTCAAATGGTTTGGTCTGAAGCGTGATGTATTTTTCTTTTGTCGGGTCAAAATAATTAAATAAAACCGGCCCGATTTTATATTCGCCACCATAGTGCGGAACCAAAACATGGTTTTCCACCACGGCACCTTTCATCCCGGACGGACGAACTTCGATGGCATCGTTCTTTTTGGGGGCAAAACTTTCGATGTGTTCCGGCATGGGAATTTTGGGAGTTTTCAGGGTATTGAGATTCCCTGAACCCACGATTTCCACTTCCAGATTTACCGCCTCATTGGCTTTGACTTCTTTTTTGGAAAGCGAAGCATTTAATTTATAATTCCCTACTGCTCCGCTGAAATTATCGGGTTTTCCCGAAGGAAGTCCACGTACTTTCATGGAAATAGGATCCGAAGTAAGCTGAACATTTTCTGCTCCGTAATAACCTGAAATCAAAACATTTATGGAAAAAGGATCAATCTCGATTTCGCCTTGTTTTTGCGGAAATAAAACATAGCGCGCCAATACTTTCTGAATAAAAGTTACACCATTTACCAAAACTTGTTTCTCATCGTCATCCAACTTTTCGCTCACGTATTTGGCGACCATATTGTTGAAATCGGGTTCTTGATAATTTCTGAGGCGGTGTAAAATCGAATAATCTCTTGCGTATAATTTTACGGTCAGAACCACTTCCTGATTCAGAAAAGGATTTTCATCCGAAATCTCAGTCGTCAGAAATGCGCCCTGAAGTCTTTGTCCCGGAGGCGTAACGGGTTTCAAACCTTTTTTAACAGAAATTTTAATCGGACTCGTCCGGTATCGTTTTCCGTCAATGGTAACATTGGCGGCGCCGATGGTAAATTCTCCTTCCTGATCGGCTACCAGCATTACTTCAATCCCCGACTGATTGATGACATTTCCGTTGATGAACTGGAAGCTGTTGATTTTGGATTCTCCCAACTGATGAAGTTTTCCAAAATCAGGTAAGCTCAAGGGTTTATCAACCGAAAGATTCTCCTGTCCATACGTCAGAACGAATTGCACGACAAATCTTTCATTGACCGAAACTTCGGTTTTGCTCGCTTGGGCTTTGAATGTCACTTCCTGGCCCCACAAAAAATTTGCGGAGCAAATAACAAAAATCAATAAGAGATTATTCTTCAACATTACCAGTCCTTTTCCGTATTGACCCTTTGTTTTTGCGCTTTCTGACTTATTATTTTTTTCAGTGTTTCCTGTTCCTGTTTTCGCAAAGCCTCCAAAAGGCCTTCCTGTCTTTCGGTATTCATCGGTCTTTGCGATTCGGTTCCTTCGCCTTGGGAACCTTTGGTTATTTGCTGTCCTTGCTGTGCGTTGCCTTCGCCTTTTTCTTCTCCATTTTTACCGCCCTGCTGGTTTCCGTTTTGATTTTGTGGATTCTGCTCTCCGTCGTTCTGTTCTTCTCCTCCTTCTTCATTTTGATCAGAATTTTCCTGAGAATCCTCTTGATTTTCATCGGAATTTCCTTCCTTATCTTGGTTCTGCTGATCCTGATTTTCCTTTTCTTCTTGTTGTTTTTCCAAAAGCTTTCGAGCTAATGCATAATTATAACGGGTTTCATCGTCATAAGGATTCAGTTTGAGCGCTTCTTTCAGACTGGCAACGGCTTTTTCCGGATCGTTTTCGTCCAAATAGGTCTTTCCGATGTTGTGATAAGCCTTGTGTTTATCGAGTTTGGTTGCGTTTCTGTCCTGAATCACACGGTCATAATGCACTCGGGATTCGTCCAAACGTTTTTGCTGATAAAGTGCGTTGCCCAGATTATAATTGGCTTTTAAAGAATTGGAATTTTCTGAAAGCGCAATTTTATATTTGGCTTCGGCCTTGGCAAAATCTCCCTGAAGATAACTTTGATTTCCGCTGATGATATAGTCTTTCGCCTTCGATTTCTGAGCAGAAACGAAGTGAAAAAAGTTCAGCAAAATTAAAATAGTCAGTATATGTTTAAGCATAGGCATTGTTGGAACAAAACTATTGTTTTTTGTTGTTAAAAAGTTTATGGTCAGTTGTTAAAGTATCTATAAAAATAAAAAGAAGTGCAATGGCCAAAAAGACCTGATAAATGTGTTTTTTGTCCTTGCTCATCGCCATATCCTGAACTTCTTTGTCGAGCGTATTCAAATAACCGTGCAATTGTTCTAACGACTGGCTGGTCTGATTTACTCTGATGTATATTCCCGAAGTCGATTTGGCAAGTGATTGCATCGAATTTTCTACCAATTTAGAAATCACGGTTTCGC
>JAEWHB010000192.1 GCA_023388015.1 Bacteroidota bacterium | reverse complement strand
GGTATAATTCGATCGGAATTTCCTGAGAATGGTAATAATAAGAACCGAAATAGGCTCCTTGTTCGCTAGAGAATTCGCCTTGTTTCAAAAGTTCCATCGTTACCGGATATTTCCCGATTTTTCCCTCCAGAATTAAATAATCCTCGGTTTGAGCGGAAGCTATATTTGTAGCGAAAAGGAAAAAAAGTGCAGCAATTAATTTCATATCAGAATTTTGAAAGCTAAACTTAGCAAATATTATTCCCGATTGGAGAAAAACTTCAAAATCTTCTCCGCTCTCGAATTCCCGACAACTTCCGCCAATTCCTCTTTGGTAGCGGATTTTATGCGTTTGACCGATTTGAATTTCTTCAATAATTCCTGAAGGGTTTTTTCGCCCACGCCGGGAATTCCTTCCAGTTCTGAATTGAAACTGCTTTTACTTCTTCGGTTTCTGTGTTTGGAAATTCCAAACCGATGCGATTCATTTCTTACGTGTTGCAAAACTTTCAAAGTTTCAGAAGTTTTGTCCAGATAAAGCGGAATGGAATCGCCGGGAAAGAAAATTTCTTCCAGCTTTTTGGCAATCCCGATGACCGTAACTTTTCCACGTAAACCCAATTTGTCGATGCTCTTCAAAGCCGCGCTGAGCTGGCCTTTTCCGCCATCGATCAAAATCAGTTGCGGTAATTCGCCTTCTTCTTCCAAAACTCTTTTGTAGCGCCGATAAATCACTTCTTCCATCGTGGCGAAATCATCGGGTCCTTCCACGGTTTTGACATTGAAAATCCGATAATCCTTTTTACTCGGTTTGCCATCTTTGAACACCACACAAGCCGAAACCGGGTTGGTTCCCTGGATATTGGAATTGTCAAATCCTTCGATGTGTCGCGGTTCCACAGGCATTCGCAAATCCTTTTTCATCTGTGCCATGATGCGTTTGGTATGGCGTTCGGGATCAACGATTTTGATTTGTTTCAATTGTTCGAGTCGATAATATTTTGCATTTCGTTCCGAAAGTTCGACCAAACGTTTTTTATCCCCGATTTGCGGCACCGAAATTTTCATGTCGGGAATTTCCAATTCGAGTGGAATCGACAAAAAGATTTCTTTTGAATGACGACCAAATCTTTCCAGAATTTCCACAATCGCTTCTTCCAGCAATTCTTCATTGGTTTCGTCCAATTTCTTTTTCAATTCCAAAGTATGCGATTGAATGATTGCGCCATTATTGACCCGCAGGAAATTGACATAAGCAGAAGTTTCGTCGGAAATGATACTGAAAACATCCACATTTCCAATCGTAGGACTGACCACAGTGGATTTGGCCTGATGATTTTTCACCAAATCAATTTTCTCTTTGATGGATTGCGCTGTTTCAAAATCGAGTTTGGCTGCAAAATCCTGCATCAGATCCGTCATATAGCGAATCGCATCGTTGTAATTTCCTTTGATGATTTCACGAACTGCTTGTATGTTTTTATCGTAATTTTCTTCGGATTGAAAACCTTCGCAAGGCCCTAAACAATTCCCGATGTGGTATTCTAGACAGACTTTGAATTTTCCGGCTTCAATGTTTTTTGGACTTAAATCATAATTACAAGTTCGTAGCGGATAAATCTCGCGAATCAGTTCCAGTAAAGCATTTAAAATCCCCACCGATGCATAGGGCCCGAAATATTCCGAACCGTCTTTGATGAGTTTCCGGGTTTTGAAAACGCGTGGAAATGCTTCGTTTTTGATGCAAATCCAAGGATAAGTTTTATCGTCCCGAAGCATCACATTGTATCGCGGTAGGTATTTTTTGATGAGGTTGTTTTCGAGCAAAAGCGCATCAAATTCCGTATCGACCACAATGGTCTGAATGTCGGCAATCTTGCTGACGAGCAATCGGGTTTTCCCGGAATCCGGTGTTTTGTTGAAGTAGGAGGAAACGCGTTTTTTTAGGTTTTTGGCTTTGCCTACATAGAGAATTTTCCCATTTTTATCGTAGTACTGATAAACACCGGATTTTTCCGATAAAGTCTGAATGATTAATTTTAGATTTTCCTGCATCTGAGCTAACAAAGTTCGCAAGATTTTTTGGGAATTGGGAATTTAGTTTATGGAGATTAAAGATTAAAATTCAGCTTAGACAGAAACCATTCATCCAATAGAAATATTTCTTTGATGTAATTTTATTTAATTGTAAGATTAACTTTTCGTCCGAGTCCAAATTCGATAAGTTTATAAAGTGTCGAAAGTTGAATGTCGCTGTGTCCATTTTCAATTCTCGAAATAAAACTTTTTTTGGCTCCGATTTTTTCTGCCAGTTGTTCTTGGGTCAACTTTGCGCGTTTTCTTTCCTCTTTTATCAGTTCCCCAATGGCAAAAGATTTAGCTTTGATTTCAAAGTCAGTTCTTTCTTTGGAGCCGGTTTTTTCCATATCTTTTGTCAAGATGTTGAGCGAAAGTTTTTGTGTTTTTATTTTCCATTATTTATCTCCTTTTGTTCATTAAAATATTCTTCCATTATTTTTTGAGCTTTCTTGTAAATCCCCCAAAAACTCCGACAGTTTAAAATATTATAAAAAGTTATAAATTTAAACTGTTATTAGAGATGAAAAAGTCAAGATTTACAGAAACACAAATCAGCCAAGTACTCAAG
The DNA here is from genome assembly GCA_023388015.1 of Bacteroidota bacterium. Taxonomy (GTDB): domain Bacteria; phylum Bacteroidota; class Bacteroidia; order Flavobacteriales; family Weeksellaceae; genus Moheibacter. Next base: position 9 of record JAEWHB010000192.1, on the reverse strand, counting down.
GAGCATGAA